>JAAWKU010000205.1 GCA_022797535.1 Lachnospiraceae bacterium
GCCTCTGGACGACCTCACGAAAAGCATTGCATCCTGCAGGAATATGCTGCAGCTTCCCCTATCTTAACTCTTCCTATATTATAATGGCAAGTCCGAAAAAAGTCCATTAGAAAACGCCCGGTCTGCAGAGTAATCCCACCCACAGACCGGACGCGCTGTCTCAAATATCCTATTCAAAATCACTTATTGCCCGCCTATTTGATTACATGAATCCAACCCTCGGGAGCCTGAATCCGTCCCATCTGAATACCCGTCAGGGTGTCATACAGCTTTCTGGTGATGGGGCCCATCTCACTCATGCCGCTGGGCAGGCAGATCTCCCTGCCATGATCCACGATCTTGCCCACAGGGGAGATCACCGCCGCTGTGCCGCACAGGCCGCACTCCGCGAAATCCGGCACCTCCGAAAGCAGCACTTCCCTCTCCTGAACTTCCAGGCCCAGATATTCCTGCGCCACATGCACCAGGGAACGGCGGGTGATGGAAGGCAGAATACTGTCCGACTTGGGTGTGACCACTTTGTTATCCCTGGTCACAAACAGGAAGTTGGCGCCGCCTGTCTCCTCCACCCTGGTGCGGGTCCCGGGATCCAAATACATGTTTTCATCGTATCCCTCATGATGGGCGGACACGATGGCATGCAGGCTCATGGCATAGTTGAGCCCCGCCTTAATATGCCCTGTGCCATTGGGAGCCGCCCTGTCAAAATCACTTACCCGGATGGTCAGAGGCTTGACGCCGCCCTTGAAGTAAGGGCCCACAGGCGTACAGAACAGCCGGAACTGATAGTCGTCCGCAGGCTTGACACCGATCACCGAATTCATACCAAACATATAGGGCCGAAGGTACAGGGTAGCCCCGCTGCCATAGGGGGGCACATATGCCTCGTTGGCCGCCACCACCTGGTTCACGGCATCCATAAATCTCTCCTTGGGAAACACGGGCATCTCCAGCCTGGAAGCGGAATCCATCATACGCTCCGCATTCAGGTCCGGGCGAAACGTAACGATATGGCCGTCTTCTGTGGTATATGCCTTCAGGCCCTCGAAGATGGTCTGGGCATACTGCAATACGCCTGCACATTCATTCAGCACGATCTCCGCATCCCGGGTCAGGACGCCGTCGTCCCATGCTCCTTCGGTAAAATTGGAAACATACCGATAGTCCGTCTGTACATATCCAAAGCCTAAATTGCTCCAGTCAATGTTCTTTTTCTCCATCACTACCCCTCATCCTTTCCTGCATCTGTATGCCGGGCAAATGCATGTGGTCTATTCCATGTTGTCTATGCCAAAGCATTTCCACCCAGGTAAAGGCATATACACAGTCCCGCATACGATCGTTCAGCCGCGCCGGGAATCAGACGGATGTTCTGCTTCGGTATTTTGCATACTGTATAGTATACATTTCCATATTTTGTTTGTCAAATCTTTCTATCCTTAAATCTTTATACTTATAATCTTTACACTTAAGTCTTTACACCTAAGTCTTTACACTTAAATCTTTACATTTAAATCTTACTATCCAGATTCTACAGATAACAGGCAGACTCACTTTGGGATAAAGCGCTCCGTTTATCCCCCTTCTACCGTCCGCCTCTGCGCTCGTATTTCAAAAAACGATAAGTAATGTCAAAATATGTCTGCTCATCGCTGTCCGCCGTGACTTCCCAATCCGGATCCTGGTCCAGATTGGGGAAAAAGGCATCCGCCTCGTAAGCCCGGTCAATCCGTGTCACATGAGCCACATCACAGTAAGGCAGCAACTGGCGGTACACACTGTCGCCGCCGATGACATACACATCCTGGTCATCGTACTCCTGCAACTGCTTCATCAGTTCCTCCACAGAGTGGACCACCAGCGCGTCCTTGACCCGATAGCCCGGATCATGAGTCAGTATGATGTTGGTGCGGTTCGCCAGAGGCATGCCCTGGGGAAAAGTTTCCAGGGTCCTGCGGCCCAGCACCACCACCTTGCCTGTGGTCTCCTCCCGGAAATGTTTGTGATCACTGGGGATACGCACCAGCAAATCTCCCTTGTTGCCGATGGCCCAGTTTTCGTCTACAGCTACGATGATATTCATTGGCCCTGCCCTCCCTGTTTTCCGGTCCCGCGAGGGAATCCGCTGCTGCCGGGATCAGATATTCCGCTCCCATTTGTCACACAGCGAGTTTACCTGGTCCGCGAATTTTGCCAGATCCTTGTTGGCCCAGCCGTCGCACTTGGTAATCATGGCCGCCAGACGCTGGCCTGCGGCTACCAGACGGGCAAATACGCCGGTTGCCACCGTGGCCCTCTTCTTGATGGGCTGAGGCTCCGCCTCGTATGTGAACTTGTTGGCCGCCAGATCAAACTCCGTGCCGCTGTAAGGCGCGTAGGCTCTCTGGCCGTGCTCCACCTTCAGACACTCCACGAAGTTCATGCACACGCTGTCCTCGCCATGAACCACGAACACCTTCTTCGGTTTCTCCTGAAAACCGTTCACCCACTCCAGCAGTCCGTCCTTGTCCGCATGTCCGCTCATGCCCACCAGCTTTTTGATGGAAGCCCGTACCTCTATGGGCTCCCCGAAAAGTTTCACCTCTTTCGCGCCTTCCACAATGGCCCGGCCCAAGGTGCCCATAGCCTGGTAGCCCACGAAAAGCACCGTGGACTCCGGTCTCCACAGATTGTGCTTCAGATGATGCCGGATACGTCCTGCCTCGCACATGCCAGAGGCGGAGATAATCACCTTGGGGGTGGT
>JAAWKU010000051.1 GCA_022797535.1 Lachnospiraceae bacterium
AGGTCAGCGCATTGAACTCCTGCCCGTACAAAGACACATTTCTCCATTCCAGACCATTTTGTTTCAGGTAAGCTACGGAAGAAATCAGCATCCCGGCGCTTCCACAGGTAGGATCGTAAATGGCTTCCCCCGGCTTGGGCTTCAAAAGTTCTGTCATAAGGTGAACCACCGTCCGATTGGTATAAAACTCCTGCGCCGTATGCCCGCTGTCGTCCGCAAACTTCTTGATCAGATATTCATATCCGTTTCCCAGTTCGTCCTCCGGGCAGTTCTCCAGGGAAAGGGTTTTGATGCTGAAATGCTCTAACAGATCTTTCAAAAGCCTATCCGGCAGTCTGTTTTTATTTGTCCAGATTCGTCCCTCTCCAAAAATCCCCGTTAGTTTATTTCCGTTTGCCTTCTCAATCTCCCGAAAGGCCGCCGCGATGGCTCTGCCCACGTCCTGCGTCACATTCCTGACACATTCCCAGTGATACCCCTCCGGAATCACAAAGCTGTGGGTTTCCTCCCAGTCTGCCGCCTCCGGGCCATTCTCCGCTATGGCTTTCTCTGTCTCTTCCTCAAACACATCATTCAAACGTTTAAAGAAAAGAAGCGGAAAAATATACTGCTTGTATGCACCGGCATCAATATTATTTCTGAGCAATGTGGCAGCCCCCCACAGGTACGACTCCAGTTCCTCCTGTTTAATCATTTTACTCATGAACAAATCCCCCTTCAGTCAGCAGTCTCTGCACTTTTTCCTCGGCTGCCCGCACTTCTTCCAGGGCCGCAAAATACCGGTCCCGGACCAAAGCCGGAGATACCGCCTCCCGCTCTCTTTTCTCTATGTATTTCTTAACGCTGAGATCGAATCCTCCCTTTTCCAGATCTTCTATGGTTACAATCTTGACCCGTTCTGTCACATCCCGATATTCCTCATAATATTTCAACAGAGTATCCATATTTTTGAGGGAGATCTCGTTCTGTGCGCGCTGTGCCGTGTATTCCTCCGTTCCGTCGATCAGACAGACCCGTCCGATGTGATTATGCTGCTTGCTATTTTTCAGAAAAACAATACACGCAGATACACCGGTACTGTAAAAAACGCCGCCGGCAAGGGTGATCACCGCTTCTATTTTATCTGACTTTATCAGCTGTTTTCTGATCTCCCCTTCTTTACCGCCATGAAACAGAACGCCCTGGGGAAGTACCACCGCACACCTTCCCTTTTTAGGGTCCATGGACTTTACCATATGCTGCAGCCAGGCAAAATCTGCCCTGGAATCATTGGGACAGCCCCAAATATTGCGGCCATATCTGTCATTTTCGAAAGGAAGCGCTCCCCATTTTTTCATGCCAAAAGGGGGATTTGCCAGCACACAGTCGAAGGTCTTCAGCTTCCCTTTTTCCAGAAAAAGCGGATCCCGCAGCGTATCGCCTTTCTTAATCTGAACATCCTTTGCCCCATGCAGATACAGATTCATCCTGGCGATGGCAGATGTTGAAAGATTATTTTCCTGGCCGAATATCCTCCCATACGTCATCTGATCATTCCTGATATGCCGGATCGCCTCAATCAGCATCCCTCCCGTTCCACAGGCCGGATCATATACTGTTTCTCCGGCCCTGGGATCCAGCAGCTTCACCATTAACTTTACAATGGTTCTCGGCGTATAGAATTCCCCTGCGTTTTTCTTGGACATATCCGCAAATTTTTTGATCAGATATTCATAGCTGTCCCCCATGATATCTGCAGGATAATTTTGGTTGCCTACTTCCACCAGTGACATATGCTCAATGAGATTTTTCAGTCTTTGATCATCTAATTTATTTTTGTCCGTCCATGTAGCGTCGTCAAAACTGCTGAACACTCCGGCTAAGGTATCCGGATTGGCCTTTTCGATCCCCGCCATGGCGTTCACGATGGCCTTGCCCACATTTGTGCCCACCGCCCGTACATCCTCCCAGTGGCATCCTGCCGGTATGACAAAAGAGTGCATGTCTTCCGCCTCCGCATATTCCCTATCCCCTCCGGAAAAGTTCAGCGCCTCGAGGTACTCCTCCTCATAGACGTCGGAAATCCGTTTAAAAAAGAGAATGGGTGTCACATAACTCTTGAATTCATCCTGGTTGATGGGCCCCCGTAAAATATTACAGGCTTCAAACAAATGGTTAAACAGCTTCTTGCTGGTGGTTTCTTCCGTATTTAACTCGGAATCTCTCGCATCCGCATCCGCAATGTCCATGACTGATTCCATCATTTCCCCTTTTCCTCCTGTTTCCTTCACCCTGCGCGCCGACTTTCTTATGACCGGAACGCAAACCTCTTCTCCCACTTTCTTTTCCATGGCCGGAACATACCGATTTTCAAAGGCTATTACAATCCTCAAAAGCCCCTCTTCCAAAAACGTCAACGCATGTTTTCTTATCCTGGCAGGCACTCCATAGTAAGCCTCTGCCACCCCTCCGGTTATCGCCGCAATCGTACCGCTGTCGCCGCCTATGGAAACCGCATTCCTTACTGCATCTTCAAAATCTCTTGATTCCAGAAATGCCATCAGCGCCTGGGGCACCGTGTTTTGACATACATTGCTGAATTCATATGTATCCCTGATGCCCTCAAGCGTAAAATTCATGGGATAATAATTCTTATGTATATAGTCCCGAATCTCCAGAATACTGCTCCCGGCCCGTGCCATATAAATGGCAGCCGCCACAGCCTCCGCGCCCCTTCCCGCCTCTGGATCACTGTGGGTAATATCTGTAATCACGCCGGACATCTGCCTCGCTTCCTCCAGATTGGAAGCAGCAAATCCCACAGCGCTCACCCACACGGCCGCATGGCTTTCACAGCTGTTATACGCCCCGGGAACATCTGTGTGTGTCCAATGGTCCAACTCTCCGCCAACTCCGCAGCAAAAGTCCCTGGGGCTCATACGCCGCATGCATTCCACCGCGTTGATACGCAGATCACCCTGGTCCGGTCTGCACATCAGAATCGCCTGCGCCACTGCCAATGTCATAACGCTGCGATCCGTAAGTAAACACTTATATGTGAGAAATTCAAACTCTTTTCCTCTATCCTCGTTCCCTCCAAATCGGGAACCCACCAGGTCCCCCACTATCGTTCCGATCATTCTGTTCCACCTGCCTGGATTTCATTTTGCAGTCTGGCAATGGCCGTTTTCCATCGCTGTTCCGCTTCCTTAATACTGTTCTGATAGAGTTCCAACTCCCTTTGATATTCCTCCGAAACTTTTTTCTGGGTCTCCATCGGCGGGAGCGGAATTTCCATATTCTTTAAATCACCATAGCTGATATTCATGGCCGCCCCTCCCTGCTGCGCGGAGATAAGCAATTTATTTCCCACCGGACTATCAAGAAAGAGTTTTAAGTAAGTCGCCAAAAGCCGGCTCTGATCCGGGCGGACCACGATAAGATTGGCAGAGGCAATACATGTGTAGCCCTGTTCCCTGAATATCGCAGTACGCATTGTAGTTCCCCTGGCAGGCAGCAACAGGTCCTCCTCCCGAAGAACATAATTTGCCACCTTCCGCTCGGCTTCTTCCATATGCTCCATCCCGCCGTAATCAATGACATGTCCACGGAGATTGGAAATATTGACCACGGCAATATTTCCATTGGGATCCTTCCTGCTCACTGTACGGCCTCGGAATACTTCGGCCACATCTCCAAGCATCACTCTCCGCATTCCGAAATATTTTTGCCACTCTTCGTCCTGGGCGGCAAACATCTTGTCTATATTCCAATCGCCCTGTTCTTCCAGTTCCTCTTTCATGATAAAAGTCTCATCCGCCAGCACCAAGCCACCCGGCGGACACCCCTCGGATCTGCTCTCACATGTTCCGAACCCATACTTCCGTATCATAATATCATCTGTCTGGCCGGTTTTTATAGTAAAAAGACAGGTTTTGATCCCGGTTTCCGCAAAAATTCCCGCAGGCAGTTCCGCTATCTCTTCCAGCTTGTACATTTGCTGCACGAACTCCCGCAGTTCTTTTACATTACCATAGGCAAAGGTCAGCCTTGCAGGAAGTATAATCACCAGTTTTCCATCAGTATGTAAATGAAGCAATAAATTTTCCAGTGCCGCCATCCCATACTCGCGGCAGATAAATTGCTGCTCGTTTTCCGTGAGATTACGCCCCCCAAAAGCAGGAACCGATAATATCAGGTCAAATCGCTCGTTTAAAAATTCGTATTCATACACACTGCTCAGAACCACCCTTACATTTATGTCTCCCTCAAACACCTTCTCCAAAAGGGAAAAAAATATTTTATGCTGTGTGGTAATGACATAAGCACATTGGGGGAACATCTTTACCAGGGACTTTAAGTAAGGCGCGAATTTCTCCCCTTCCACAATCAACACATGGTTTGTATCCGATTGAAAATGTTTTTGAAACAGCTCTATCACGGCAGGCTGAATATGCACCAAACCCATGGATTTGTCCTTCAGCGACCCAATCAGCTTTTCCCATTCTATTTCATCGGTTTGCAGCAAAGCCTTATACAGCTTATAAAAAATCCATGGGCTTTCAAAAGGATTTTTCATTCTTTTCGTTTCTGCAATACGCAGCATTGTTTCATAAGCCTTCTGTTCGTCCTTTTCCCCACCCTCGCGCTTAAGTTGTATGCCTGTATCATGAATCAGCAATGCCCCCTTCAAAAAATCCTTGCCGTTCATCGTATTCCCATAAAGTTCATATACGCTCTCCATGTGATCTCTTTGCTTGTCCATAGCCGTCCCCCGTTTAGACCTAAATACTTATTTATACGTATCTTATCAAATTCCAGAACAAGTGTCAATCATATTTATTTTTGGTATTCAAATATCAAATATAAATATTTTCATACATCATCAAATATCAGTATAAAAGTTTTAATCCAAGGACTCATATAATATGTATTCAAGGGGCCGTAGCAAAATGGAAACACTCAAAAATTTGATGTAAAAAAGTTGTAGAAACTTGCAATTTGCACAAGTTTCCACAACCTCTTGGGTGGCTGTTTTATGAAATTAGCATATGAGTTGTATTTTGCAACGTAGCCTTTATAATAATTTCTCATTTAAAACCCTTAAAAGACTGAAAAATGATTTGCTCTTCCTGGTTCATAACCTCGCGATGCCAAGCAATTACGCATTTTTTGATTCAATTTAATGTCATTGAAACATAACCCGTATCAACGGCTTTACATATCTAGAGACCAAGCAAGATCTCTACACCAATACAATAGAAGAAGTGTTCCGCAAGTTTTTCTGATAACTCAAACTGCTTTGAGATGCTGAATAGATATCTGTATTCCAATACTCACCTGCAAATATAACCTCTATTTCGTCCACCAAATCCTGTCGCATGCAGCCTTTTTCTTCCCCGGCCCGCTTCCCGATAGACCAGGCCCCCTGTATCAGCCCTAACAACACAAACTTACAAAAAACCTCCCCCGGATTTCTCCGAAGGAGGCTATAGTGGTTGATTTACTGTTTTTTAGAATTTACCTTCCTTTGCCGCTTCCTCAATGGAAACAGCCACAGCCACAGTAGCGCCAACCATGGGGTTGTTGCCCATACCGATCAGGCCCATCATCTCTACATGCGCAGGTACGGAAGAGGAACCTGCGAACTGCGCATCGGAGTGCATACGGCCCAGAGTGTCAGTAAAGCCGTAGGAAGCAGGACCTGCCGCCATATTGTCGGGATGCAGAGTACGGCCTGTGCCGCCGCCGGAGGCAACGGAGAAGTACTTCTTGTCGGCCTCGGTTCTCTCCTTTTTGTAGGTGCCTGCCACAGGATGCTGGAATCTGGTGGGATTGGTGGAGTTACCGGTGATGGACACATCCACGTTCTCCTTCCACATAATGGCAACGCCCTCGGGAACGCTGTTGGCGCCATAGCAGTTTACCTTGGCGCGCAGACCCTCGGAATAGGACTTGCGGAACACTTCTTCTACGGTATTGGTGTAGGGATCATACTTGGTCTCCACATATGTAAAACCGTTGATACGGGAAATGATCTGCGCGGCGTCCTTGCCCAGGCCGTTCAGGATAACGCGCAGAGGCTTCTGGCGCACCTTGTTGGCCTTCTCGGCAATACCGATGGCGCCCTCTGCGGCGGCGAAGGACTCGTGGCCTGCCAGGAAACAGAAACAGTCGGTCTCCTCCTCCAGCAGCATCTTGCCCAGATTGCCATGGCCCAGGCCCACCTTGCGGGTGTCGGCAACGGAACCGGGGATGCAGAAAGCCTGCAGACCCTCTCCAATGGCAGCGGCAGCGTCGGCGGCCTTGCGGCAGCCCTTCTTGATAGCGATGGCAGCGCCTACGGTATAGGCCCAGCATGCGTTTTCAAAACAGATGGGCTGGATCTTCTTCACCTGCTCATACACGTCCAGACCGGCATCCTTGGTGATCTTCTCGGCTTCTTCGATCGAAGAGATGCCGTAACTGTTCAGTACTTTATTGATCTGGTCAATACGTCTTTCATATGATTCAAATAAGGCCATTCCTTTTTACCTCCTCTTCTCTCTTATTTCACTTCTTTATCGTTTCTGGGATCAATAATCTTCACTGCGTCAGCCACACGGCCATACTGGCCCTTGGACTTCTCATAAGCGGTGTTGGGATCGTCACCCTTCTTGATAAAGTCGGTCATCTTGCCCAGGTTCACGAACTGGTAGCCAATGATCTGATCCTCGGCGTCCAGAGCGATGCCTGTCACGTAGCCCTCAGCCATCTCCAGATAGCGGGGACCCTTGGCCAGAGTGCCATACATGGTGCCCACCTGGCTGCGCAGACCCTTGCCCAGATCCTCCAGGCCGGCGCCAACGGGCAGACCTTCCTCGGAAAACGCGCTCTGGGAACGGCCGTATACAATCTGCAGGAACAACTCTCTCATGGCGGTATTGATGGCGTCGCATACCAGGTCGGTGTTCAGCGCCTCCATTACGGTCAGGCCAGGCAGAATCTCTGCGGCCATTGCTGCGGAATGGGTCATGCCGGAGCAGCCAATGGTCTCCACCAGCGCCTCCTGGATAATGCCCTCCTTCACATTCAGGGACAGCTTGCAGGCGCCCTGCTGGGGAGCGCACCAGCCCACACCGTGGGTAAAGCCGGAGATATCCTCCACCTTCTTGGCCTGGACCCAATTTGCTTCTTCAGGGATGGGAGCACAGCCGTGATGAACGCCCTGCGCTACCGGACACATTTCTTCAACTTCTTTTGAGTAAATCATGTGAAATCTCCTTTCGTTTGTTGCTAAAACACTATTTTCCAGTTCTGGAAAATGTATTCATAAATCATCTCATCTATTTTCTCATATTTCAGCCTAAAAATCCAGTGGAAAATCATTTTTTTGTATGATTTCGCAGTATGCTTCGGAAATCTTCAGCCACGCTTTCGATCCACTCCTGCAGCATTTGCCTTTCAGGCTGGTCCATCCCCTTAACCCACTGGTCATACTCCAGTTCCGGCTTCCAGTTCAGGGAAGCATCCATGAGCCGGCTGCCGCCCGCCATCTCCAATACTGCTTCGCCGATGGAGGGCTGGGACCACTCCGCCGCCAGGCTGTTGTATCTGCCGACCCTTTCCTTCATACAGGTTTCAAGGGTCTCCACTGCCCCCTTCAAAACCAGCTCCAGTTCAGAATCCTTCTGAACCCGGCTTCTTGCCAGACGGACTTGCAGATACCATTCCTTCAGAGCATACAGCTGGGCCAGGAACTCCACGTTTTTATCGTAGATCTGCCTGAATCGTTTCTCCGGAAACATCACATCCGAGGACGTCCAGTTCCGATCCATATTGCGCACGGTCTCCGCATGCATGGTCGAACCGGATACATCATGCCGTATGACCTGCCCCGCCACTGTCATGGCCCCGAATCCCACGGTGGAAGGACCCACCATCCCGGATTGTCCCCCCAGGAAAATACGCTGCCGGTCCAGGAACACTCCCTCCGTGACATTGCCCACCAGGGAAGGAGTTGCCTTGTCCCCATTCTTCCCCCAGGGAGTGAAATTGAAATGGATAAAACCGCTTCCCACCTCCGTATGTTCTTTTCGGGAACGTCCTCCGGAGATCAGCACATCGCAGAAATTGATCAGGGATCCCAATGTGACGCTGTACATCAATATGGATTGTTTCAGTCCCACGCAATGGGCTGTGGAGGCATATTCCTCCAGAAGCGTGCCCGCCCGGTAATGGGAGTTGGCTCCTGCTTTGGCCCGGGGCAGCAGAGTGGCATCCGACAGAAAACCGCTTCCCACCTCCCCATAGGCCCCAATGATGGAATTATGGATCGCCGCAGGACCCTCGGTACCGATCTGCGCCCGGGACCCCACCAATGTGCGCGGCCCTGTGAGACGGCTCCCCGGAAAAAGCACGCTGCCACTGCAAATCCTGTCAAGATCCACTTCCGGACCAATATAGGTCTGCCTGGGGTCTATAATGACGACCCCCTTCTCCTTCAGAGTACGAATCCTTTCCTCTATCTCTTCCCACATATAGCTTCCCCCTTTTCTTTAATGGCAGGTTTTGTTTATATGGCAGGTTTCCTTTATGCGGCAGGATATCTCTGCCTTCCATGGCCGTCACTTTCCCTTTTGGTAAAACGCTTCCGATGCCCGGAAGCATTGATGCAGGCTGCCCTGATTGGCCAGTCCCTTTACCATGTTGGTGCGGCGGGTCACGAAATCGTCAAGTTTCCCCATATACTCGTCCGCAGTGATATCGCCGTCCGCCACCAGCGTAAGCCCTTTCTCCCAGCTTGCGGTGAGCGCCGGGTCCAGGAGAGGCCGTATGGAAAGATTCACCACATCAAAGACCATCTCTCCCATCAGGGTTGGAGTGATTACCTGGGTTTTCTTGTTCAGCGACAGATATTCAATATTCACCAGTTTTTTCAGGATCTCTGCCCTGGTGGCACTGGTACCGATGCCGCTGCCCTTGATCTGAGCCCGCAGTTCCTCATCCTCGATAAACTGTCCGGCGTTCTCCATGGTCAGAATGATGCTGCCGGAATTGTAACGTTTGGGTGGAGAGGTCTCTCCCTCCTTGATCTCATAGCCTCTCACCGGAAGGCGGGAGCCTTTTCTCAGTCCCTTTAACAGCGCCATGAACTGCTGGTCACATCTCTGCTCCTCCTCGCCGTCCTCGCTCCGCACCTGGGAACCTGCCGCACCGTTTTCCAGACCTGCTGCCCTCTGGCCGGACTGCAGGTCCGGCGAACTGCCGTCTCCGCTCTTTTTGGAGAAGGAGTACTGCATCACCTTGAGATACCCCTCCTGGGCCAGCACCTTAAAATTGGAGAAAAAGCACTCCCCAGTCACCCTGGCCTGCAGGGTTATCTTCTGGTACACCGCCGCCGGATAGAAAATGCTCAGAAACCGCCGGGTGATTACCTCATAAACCCTGGCAGACAGGGGCGTCAGGCCCTGCAGACTGCCAAGGCCCTGACCAGTGGGGATAATGGCATAGTGATCCGTGATCTGCTTGTCGTTCACATAGCGGGTTTTGGCGATATTTTTGTAGCTTCCCTGACTCAGGATCTCCCTGGCAAAACCGCCGCACAGTCCATAGCCCTGCAACCCACCCAGATTCTTGTGAATCTCCTTGGCCACCGCCGTGGACAGCACCCTGGCATCCGTTCTGGGGTATGTCACCATCTTTTTCTCATACAATTCCTGCACGATCCGCAGGGTCTCGTCGGGACTGATCTTAAACAGCTTGGAACAATCGTTCTGTAATTCCGCCAGATTATACAAAAGGGGCGGGTTCTTGTTCTCGTTCTTTCGGACAGCAGACTCTATAACCGCATCTCCTGAGAGCCGGCTGATCAGTTCCTGGGCATCCTTCTTTTCTTTGAAGCCGTTCTCCTTGTAGAGCTTGGGCGACTCGTAATAATGACTACCCTCCACGGCCTTCCACTCTCCCTCCAGCTTCCTTCCCTCCAGATCAAAGCTGCCCAGCACCCGGTAAAAGGGAGTCTTTACAAATGCACGGATTTCCCTCTCCCGCTTTACCACCATGCCCAGCACACAGGTCATCACCCGTCCCACGGAAATCACCGCCCGGTCGCGCTTGAGGTATTCCTTCACTGCTCTGCCGTATTTCAGGGTCAGCACCCGGGAGAAATTGATACCCATCAGATAGTCCTCCTTGGCCCGCAGGTAAGCGGCATCGCCCAGGGCGTCATACTCGGACAAGTCCCTGGCCTCCTTGATGCCCCTTCGGATTTCCTCCTCTGTCTGAGAATCGATCCACACCCGCTTTCGCTCCTTGCCCTTGACCCCGGACATCTGTTCCACCAGGCGGTATATGTACTCCCCTTCCCGCCCGGAGTCGGTACACACATAGATGGTAGTCACATCCGGACGGTTTAAAAGGCCGCTGACAATGGTGAACTGCTTGCGTACACTGTCAATGACCTCGTATTTGAACTCACGGGGAATGAATGGAATGGTATCCAGACTCCACTTCCCATATTTCGCGTCGTAAACCTCGGGGTAACTCATAGTCACCAGATGGCCCACGCACCATGTGATAATGCAGTTCTGGGACTCCAGAAACCCGTCCTGCGAGCTGGTATTCAGTTTCAAAGCCTTGGCAAATTCCCTGGCCACGCTGGGCTTCTCAGCAATAAATAAACTTTTTCCCAAATCAATCCTGCTCCTGTATCCCGGTTGCCTGCCTGTGCAGGGCACTCAGGCCCGCCCGGGTTGCCCCGTGACGTTTTCCTTCCGGGCAGCGCGTTCACGCCAATTTTACCAGCAGAGCCTCCATCTCCTGCACGGGAAGGGGCCTGCCGAAATAGTAGCCCTGGATCACGTCGCAGCCGATGGCATGGAGATACTTATACTGCTGCTCCTGCTCCACACCCTCTGCGATGGTCTCCAGTCCCAGGGTGCGCACCATGGAGATGATGCTCTCGGTGATCACCCGGGTAGCCGAGTCGGACAGCACTGTGTCAATAAAGGATTTATCCACCTTTAAAGTATCTATGGGCAGCTTCTTCAGATAGGACAGGGAGGAAAAACCAGTGCCAAAGTCATCCAGGGACACCCGTATCCCATAGCCCCGCAACGCCCGCAGTTTGGCCGTCACCTTGTCAAAATCCTCGATCAGCACGCTCTCTGTAATCTCCAGTTCCACCTCCTGGGGATGTACCTGATAGGTGCTGAGAAGCTGCATAAGCTCATCCACAAAGCCGTCCTTCATATATTGTATGGCTGATACATTGATGGACAACACCAGCGGTTCCTCCTGCATTTGCCGCCATTTGGCAAACTGCCGTATGCCCTCCTCCATGACCCAGCGGCCGATGGACACAATGGCCCCGTTCTGCTCCGCAATAGGGATAAATACCGCCGGACTGACCATACGGCCGGAGCCGTCCCGCCAGCGGATCAGCGCCTCCATCCCCCGAAGCTGCCGGTTGCCCGCATAATACTGGGGCTGATAATACAGTTCAAAGCTGTGGCTGTGAACGGCGTCTTTCAGCTGGTTCTCAATGTGCACATTCTGCAGGAACTCATTTAATATGGGCGTGTCAAAGTACTGTATGGTATTTTTCCCCATATCCTTGCTCTTGTACATGACGATCTCCGCGCAGCCGATCAGCTCCAGGGCAGTGGATGCCGACTCCGGATATTCCGCCACACCGATGCTGACGGTGATATTGATCTCCTGACCGCCGCTTAGAAGAAACGGTCTGCGCATACGCTCCTGAATCCGCTCATGAATATGGTTCACGGTTTTATGTCCTGTGGGGTTATAGATGGCCATGCAGTAAATATCACTGTTCAAATGGCATACAATGATATCTTCACAGGACATCTCCTTCAAAAAGCTGCCCACCTGCTGCACCAGTTCATCGCCCACGATGATCCCCAGGCCGTCGTTGACCTTGCGGAAATCATCAATATCAATCAGCAGCACGCTGACAATCTCCCGTTCCTCCTGCGCTCTGCGCACATACTCAGACAGCAGCCGCACAAAATAGTTGCGGTTAAACAGGCCCGTGAGAGAGTCATAATAGGCCATGTAGGTCAGTTCTTCATTCTGCTGTTTGAACTTGGTGATATCGCTGATGCAGATAATCTTGTCCTGGGGAATCCCGTCCTTATCATAATATACCCTGGCCCGGAATTCCAGCCAGGCCCTGCGTTCCCGCAGCATACACTCCGTCACGGCGTCCTGTTTCTGCTTTTTCTCCAGAAAAAGCACCTCTCTCAGGGGATCCACATAGGGTTCGTCCACCATCTCGTACAGACGCCCCAGATCCTTCCAGTCCCGGATGCGAAAATTGAAAAAGCTGTCCCACTTTCCAAGCAGCCTGATCTCACTCTTATCAAAAGAATAGTAAAGAAAGGCATTGTAGGAAGTCTCGCAGACCAGGCGGTACATTTTTTCCTGTACGCTCAGCTTCTGGTTCTTCGCAGTCAGCAAATCCACTTGATATCGCAACTCGTTCATGGTCATACCCCTTATCCGCCCGGGCGGACTCTTAATCAATTGTTAAAGTGCCATCCGAATATGTAAAATTATTCCTTCCTGGCGATATAGCCCTGGGCCTTCAGCAGTTCCGCGCAAAGTATCGCGCCCCCTGCCGCGCCCCTCACAGTATTGTGGGACAGGCCCACGAACTTAAAGTCGTACACCGTGTCCTCCCGGAGACGTCCAATGCTGATGCCCATGCCGTTCTCGTAGTCCACGTCCAGAGCTACCTGGGGCCTGTTATCCTCCTCCATATAGCGGATAAACTGCCTGGGGGCGCTGGGCAGTTCCAGCTTCTGAGGCTCGCCGCTGAAACTTATCAGCTTCTGGATCAGCTGCTCTTTGGTGGGCTTTTTGCGGAACTTCACAAACACTGCCGCCGTATGGCCGTTCAGCACCGGCACCCGGATGCACTGGCAGGTGATCACAGGGCTGGCGGCAGGCACGATCTCCCCTTCTACAATCTCGCCCCACAGGCGCAGAGGCTCCTTCTCGCTCTTCTCCTCCTCACCGCCGATAAAGGGGATGATGTTGCCCTCCATCTCGGGCCAGTCCATAAAGGTCTTACCTGCGCCGGAGATGGCCTGGTAAGTGGTGGCTACCACCTCATAGGGTTCAAATTCCTTCCACGCCGTCAACACCGGGGCGTAACTCTGGATGGAACAGTTGGGCTTTACCGCCACAAATCCTCTGGTGGTTCCCAGGCGCTTTCTCTGGGCCTCAATAACCCGGGCGTGCTGGGGATTGATCTCCGGCACCATCATGGGCACGTCAGGAGTCCAGCGGTGGGCGCTGTTGTTGGACACCACGGGCGTCTCAGTCCTGGCATAATCCTCCTCGATCTTCTTGATCTCCTCCTTGGTCATGTCCACGGCACTGAACACGAAATCCACGCCTGCCGCCACCTTCTCCACCTCATTGACGTTCATCACCACCAGTTTTTTCACAGACTCCGGCATGGAGGTGTCCATCTTCCAACGCCCCCCCACAGCCTCCTCATAGGTCTTGCCTGCAGAGCGGGGGCTGGCAGCGATGGCCGTCACCTCAAACCAGGGATGGTTCTCCAACAGCGCGATGAACCGCTGTCCAACCATTCCCGTACCGCCCAATATACCTACTTTCAACTTGTCACCCATCCTGTTTTCCTCCTGATTTTCTGTTCTGCAGCTTCCTCTGCCGATGCATGGGCCAGAGCGTTCAGATCCGGCTGCCCCGGCGTCCGCCCATGGGCTACACTGTACGGAAGCCCGCTGTTTTTGCCTATTTGTAATTCGGCAGCTGCCAGTCTCTTGGCTGCCAGTCTTCCTCCAGATATTCTCTGCTGATACGGATTACCTCCTGCATGGCCTCCCTGCCGGGCGCTCCCACTGTCAAGCGCTTCTCCACACATGCTTTCAGGGAGATGGCTTCATAGAGATCCGGCCCGAATTTATCACTGATCTCCTGGAGTTCCTCCAGGCTCAGAGCGTCTATGGCACAACCCTTATCAATACAGTATAGCACAAGCCTTCCGATTATACCATGGGCATCTCTGAAGGGCACTCCTTTGCCTACCAGATAGTCTGCCGCGTCCGTGGCGTTGGAAAAGCCGTTCATGGCGCTGGCCGCCATCCGTTCCCTCCGAAAGCCCATGGTGCGCAACATGCCGGTAAACAGGGACAGGCAGTTCTGCGCCGTCTCCATGGCGTCAAAGGCCATCTCCTTATCCTCCTGCATATCTTTATTATATGCCAAAGGAAGCCCCTTCATGGTGGTCAGCAGAGACATGAGCGCCCCGTATACCCGGCCGGTCTTGCCCCGCACCAGTTCCGCTATGTCCGGATTCTTTTTCTGGGGCATAATGCTGCTGCCGGTAGAGTAGGCATCGTCGATTTCCACAAATTGATACTCGTTGGAATTCCAGATGATAATCTCCTCGCAGAAGCGGCTCATATGCATCATAATCATGGATAATGCGGAAAGAAATTCGATGAGATAATCCCTGTCGGACACGGAATCCATACTGTTCAGCGTCGGTCCCTCAAAGCCCAGCAGGGCCGCCGTGAAGCCTCTGTCCAGGGGATAGGTGGTGCCCGCCAGCGCCCCTGCTCCCAGCGGGCAGTAATTCATGCGGTCATGGATATCCTTCAGCCTCTGCCGGTCCCTCTTGAACATCTCAAAATAAGCCCCATAGTGATGGGCCAGCGTGGTGGGCTGCGCCTTCTGCAGATGGGTGAACCCGGGCATATAAGTCTCCACATTGGCTTCCATGGTGTCCAGAATCACCGTCATCAACTCCTTGAGCAGGCCATCCGTGGACACCACCTGCGTCCTGGTGTACAGCCGCATGTCCAGGGCCACCTGATCGTTGCGGCTGCGGCCGGTATGCAGCTTCTTGCCCGGCTCACCCACCCTCTCGATCAGATTAGCCTCCACAAAACTGTGGATGTCCTCATATTTTTCATCAATGACAAGCCGCCCCGCCTCCACATCCTCCCGGATACCAGTGAGACCCTTGATCAGCGCGTCCCGCTCCTGGGACGTCAGGATCCCCTGCTTGGCCAGCATCACCACATGAGCAATGCTGCCCTCGATATCCTGACGATACAGCTTTCTGTCAAACCCGATGGACGCATTGAAGGCATAGACCTGGCTGTCCGTATCCTTGGTAAAGCGCCCTCCCCATAATGTAGCCATGTATCTCTCTCCATTCATACTGTTTAAGTTCCGTATATCCCCTGTCGGAGCATTCGGTATGCTTCATTGCATGCCAAAGTAGAACTGACTTACATCATACCATGAATGGCACTTTATTGCAAGGAACGAATATAGTAAAGTAAATTCTAATTTTGAGAGGACTCACTTGGATGGATAAAAATATACTGGAATTGAAAAACATCAGCTATTCCTACCATAGCCTCCACGGGGAGACCAAGGCGCTGGACCGGATCACCTTCGGGGTCCGGGAAGGGGAGTTCGTTGCCGTGGTAGGCCCCAGTGGCTGCGGTAAGTCCACGCTGCTGTCCATTATCGCCGGTCTCCTGCCTGCGGAGGACGGCACGATTCTGGTGAACAATCCCGACGGCTCCCTGCACTACCCCCGGGTGGGCTACATGCTGCAGCGGGAGCATCTGTTTGAATGGCGCAGCATCTATAAAAATGTGATCCTTGGACTGGAAATCAACCATATGCTGACCCCGGAACGGCTGGAATATGTGGATTCACTGCTGCGAGACTATGACCTGGAGAAATTCAAAGATAAGCGCCCCAGCGAACTCTCCGGCGGCATGAAACAGCGGGCGGCCCTGATTCGTACCCTGGCCCTGGAGCCTCAGCTCCTTTTGCTGGATGAGCCTTTCAGCGCCCTGGACTACCAGACCAGGCTTATGGTTTCCGCCGATATCTGCCATCTGATCCGCAGAACCGGCAAAACCGTAATCCTGATCACCCACGACCTGTCGGAGGCAGTAAGCCTGGCAGACCGTATTGTGGTGCTCTCCAGCAGACCTGCCACCGTCAAGAAGGAAATTCCCATCCACTTGACACTTCAGGACGATTCGCCTCTGGCCGCCCGCAACGCGCCGGAATTCAACGAATATTTCAATGAGTTATGGGAGGAGATGAGGACATGAGCAAGCACAAAAAAGAATTGACAAAGCAGGAGGCATTCGTAAAGCAGCATCGGAGACACCATCACCAGATTGCCTTTTACCGTATCTTTTTCTTCCTGCTGTTCCTGGCCCTGTGGGAAATCAGCGCCCGGCTGCACTGGATCGACAGCTTCTTTTTCTCCAGCCCCAGCCTGGTGGCAAAATGCCTTTGGGGCATGGTATTGGACCGCTCCCTGTTTGTGCATGTGGGCATAACGCTGCTGGAAACCATCGTCAGTTTCCTGCTGGTATTCCTGATCAGCCTGTTTTCCGCCACGCTGCTGTGGTATTCCCAGAAGCTGTCTGAGATCACCGAACCCTACCTGGTGATTCTGAACAGTCTGCCCAAGTCGGCCCTGGCTCCTCTCTTCATCGTGTGGCTGGGTACGGGCAGCACCACCATTGTGGTGGCGGGAATCTCCGTTGCCCTGTTCGGCTCCATCATCAGCTTTTACACCGGTTTCCAACAGGTGGACAGCGAGAAAGTCACGTTGATCTATACTTTGGGGGGCCGTAAGGGCGACGCCTTC
Source organism: Lachnospiraceae bacterium (assembly GCA_022797535.1). GTDB lineage: Bacteria > Bacillota > Clostridia > Lachnospirales > Lachnospiraceae > Acetatifactor. The sequence continues at coordinate 16,649 of JAAWKU010000051.1, forward strand.
CGCAAAGTGATCCTGCCCGGCTCCATCCCCATCATGCTCAGCACCACGAAAGTCAATATCGGCCTGGCGCTGGTGGGTGTCATCATAGGGGAATTTCTGGCTGCCAGACAAGGCCTTGGATACCTGATTATCTACGGCAGCCAGGTATTCCAACTCAATCTGGTGATCACCAGCATTCTGATCCTTTGTGTCATCGCCATGGGGTTTTACAAGGGCATTCAGTGTGTCGAACATCATATAAAAATACAATTAAAAATGTAAGATTGACTTTTTCGGCATATTATGCTAAACTTTCCACAGCGACGCTTCAACGCTTTAAAGCAATAGTGTCCCCTTGTCCGCACCGACTACTTCCGGGCGGCCCTGTTTGCCGTCCGGCGCAGCGTAACTCCAAAGCAGCGCCGGACACGCAGTGGCAGTCCCTTGTGCCGGCCCAGCGCAGAACTCTAAAGCAGCGACAGACACATGTTGCCAGCCTCATGGGTTATCCCGGCGCGGAACTCTAAATACGAAAGGATATCGTACTATGTTAAAACTGATCATTTTGATTCTCTACTTCGCCGTGCTCATCGGCATCGGCCTTTACTGCCGCAAGAACGCCACGGATGTGAACGGCTTCGTGCTGGGAGGACGCTCCGTTGGGCCCTGGCTCACCGCCTTCGCCTATGGTACTTCCTATTTCTCCGCCGTGGTGTTTGTGGGTTATGCGGGGCAGTTCGGTTGGAAATACGGCATTGCGGCCACATGGGCCGGCATCGGCAACGCCGTTATCGGCTCCCTCCTGGCCTGGGTAGTGCTGGGAAGACGCACCCGGATTATGACCCAACATCTGGACTCTGCTACCATGCCACAGTTTTTCGGGCAGCGCTTCGGCAGCAGACCGCTGAAAATCGCCGCTTCGGTCATTATTTTTATCTTCCTGATCCCCTATACGGCATCCCTGTACAATGGGCTCTCCCGACTGTTCGGCATGGCTTTTGACATTGACTACTCCGTATGTATCCTGCTGATGGCGGCGCTCACGGCCATCTATGTTATCGCCGGAGGTTATATGGCCACCGCCATCAACGACTTCATCCAGGGCATTATCATGCTCTTTGGCATTGTCACCGTCATCCTGGCCGTAATCCGAAGCAAAGGCGGCTTCATGGAGGCTTACGAAGGACTGGCCAGGATCACGGACCCGGCAGTCACCGAGACTCCCGGGATCTTCGCCTCCTTCTTCGGACCGGATCCTCTGAATCTGCTGTTCGTGGTGATCCTCACTTCCCTGGGCACCTGGGGACTGCCCCAGATGGTGCAGAAGTTCTACGCCATCAGAAACGAGGAATCCATTAAGAAGGGAACCATAATCTCCACTCTGTTTGCGCTGGTGGTGGCAGGGGGCTGCTATTTCCTGGGTGGCTTCGGCAGGCTCTTCTCCGACCAAATCGACATCGCGGCAAATGGCTATGACTCCGTGATCCCCACCATGCTGCAGAACCTGGGACCGGTACTGATCGCCCTGGTGGTCATTCTGGTGCTCTCGGCCTCCATGTCCACTTTGAGTTCCCTGGTCATCGCCTCCAGTTCCACCCTGACCATCGACTTTTTGAAAGAAACCTTTCTAAAAAAAATGGACGATAAAAAACAGCTTCTGCTGATCCGCGTCCTGGTGGTGGTGTTTATTGCCATCTCTGCTATTCTTGCGCTGATCCAGTACAAGAGTTCCATTACCTTTATCGCACAGCTTATGGGCATCTCCTGGGGAGCGCTGGCTGGAGCATTTCTGGCGCCCTTCCTGTACGCCCTGTACTGGAAAAAAACCACCAAAGCCGCCTGCTGGACATGCTTTATCTTCGGCTCAGGGCTGATGCTGGTAGAGATGGCCGCCCCCGGCCTCTTGCCCGCTATCATGCGGAACCCTATTAACTGCGGCGCAATCGCCATGCTGGCAGGGCTGGTTCTCGTGCCGGTGGTGAGCCTGATCACTCCAAAACCCGACCAAAAACTGGTGGAGGAGACCTTCGCCTGCTACAACAAAGAGACCGTGGTCAGACAGTCCACGGCCCTGGGCAAATAACAATTAATAATTGCAGGAAGAGGCCGGTTGACTGCACCGGCCTCTTCCTGTATGGCTTTTACTCTACTGATCAATGGGCGTCTCCAAAAGCGTCCTGTCCCCGTCCTCCTCACCGGCATCCGGTCCGATGTAGCTGGCCCCTCCTACCTCGTCGCTGCCCAGGGCATCTCCCTGGATCTGGGATCCGTTTTCTATCGGACTCTCCACCAGTGTTCCTTCTGCCTCCCTGCCGTCGCCGTCTGAGCCAATGTGATAAGCCCCGTCCGGGGTATCAGCGCCTGTGCCGGCCATCGCAAGGTTTTTCGCATATATGTTTACACCCACTACCGCTATTGCGCAAAAGCAGATCAGAATAAAAAGTAATATCATCCTTTTTGCCTTCATACTTACCTCCTACAAAGAATATGACCCAGTAACCTTAATCGGCTTTGAATCCCGGTTGTACACCCCTATGCTATATGTTCCATCCACAGGAACGGTTATCTCGGAACTACAGGAACTTTCATGAACGATTTCACTTGTCCAGGGTCTCCCTATATCACGATTAAAAAGGGCCAGAGAAAACTTTCCTGTGCTCTCAAAATTGCAGATGATTTTTGTTCCTGCGGACAGGTTAAACTGATTCTGACCATAGTATACATAGCCCGCCGGAATCTCGTCAAAATCTAAATTCGCCGTATACCTTGGCATGATTGACATAAGGACTTCCGCTTCTATCAAATGCAGATTGTCATCCCTCTCAACCTCATACAGGCTCTCATTGGCATATGCTGTCATACACATCGATACACACAAAATAATACTCACCAGCAAAGCAACAATCTTTTTCGTAATTTTCTTGCAACTCCTTTCTACATGTTATTCGGACAGGTTTGCATCCATAAACATCATGTTCCTTTAGTGCACAATCGCAACAAAAAATCATATTATATCCTCTTCATAAATTCTGTCCTCCTTTCTTTGAAAAATAATTGCCTGTGCGTACAGGCTGCGCGGTCTTTCTCATCCCTGCATGCATATTACACATCTACTGTATTACATCAGACAGTATTGGATATGTCCTATGCTATTTTACATAAAAATCAAAAGAACAATCCGCTTACAGGAAATATCTCACAATTATCTGTTTCTAAAGTGAACATATCACCTCTGCATATAAAATCACTTATTCACAAATGTAAATATTATTAGAACACTTTCAAAGTTTTCTTTTATATATTTTATCAAAAGATCTTTTTTTGTTATTATATACCAATACCCTTATGATGTCAAGTACTCACTCGCTAATCACTGCGCACACCACCCGTATATCACTGCAAAAAATGAATTATGTCCATAACGCAGCCATTATCCCTTCCCAATATAGCAAATGCCGCACATATGCAAATGCAATATGTGCGGCGCTCAAAAGCCCTTATGCTATATTTTTTTCTTTATCCCCTGTTCTGCCGGGCCACCAGCTGGTCTGCGCCGTACTTCCTGCGCAGGGCCGGCTTCTCGATCTTGCCGGTGGCGTTTCGGGGCACCTCCGCAAAAATAATTTTCCTGGGCCTCTTATATCGCGGCAGTTCTTCACAGAATTTCCGGATCTCCTCCTCCGTGCAGGACATCCCCTCCTTGACGGCGATTATTGCACCGGTGATCTCGCCCAGACGATTGTCAGGCAGGCCAATCACGGCCACGTCCCTGACTTTTTCGCAGGAACTCAGAAAATTCTCGATTTGCACGGGATAGATATTCTCCCCGCCGCTGACAATCACATCCTTCTTCCGATCCACCAGGAAGATGAAGCCGTCCTCATCCTGCATGGCCATGTCTCCGGTACACAGCCAACCGTCCTTCAGGGTAGCAGCTGTTGCATCCGGATCATTGTAATAACAGGTCATGACGCCTGGACCTTTGACACACAGTTCCCCCACGTCCCCCTGTGCCACAGGCTGCCCGTCCTCGTCTACGATCTTACATTTCCAGCGATAACCGGGCACGCCGATGGCCCCCACCTTGTGAATGTTCTCAATCCCCAGATGTACACAGCCCGGCCCGGTGGACTCGGACAAGCCGTAGTTGGTATCATACATATGGTGAGGAAAATATTCTCTCCAGTGCTTTATCAGAGAAGGCGGAACAGGCTGGGCACCAATGTGCATCAGTCTCCACTGTTCCAGTTCATAATTTTCCAGTTTCAAGTCTCCCCGGTCCAGGCCGCTCAAAATATCCTGAGCCCAGGGAACCAACAGCCAGACAATGGTACAGTGCTCCTTGGACACTGCGTCAAGAATGATCTCCGGCGTAGCTCCTTTGAGCAGCACGGCCCTGCTGCCTGCGCACAGACTCCCCATCCAGTGGAACTTGGCTCCCGTATGGTACAGAGGAGGAATGCACAAAAAAACATCGCTTCGATCAGTCAGATGATGCTTCTGTTCCATCTGGGCCGCCTGGGACAGACTCTCATGATTGTGCAGGATGGCCTTGGGGAAGCCGGTAGTACCGGAGGAAAAATAGATGGCGGCATCGTCCTCCTCCTCCAGGCGCACCAGCGGCGGCTGGCTGGAGCAGTCCGCCACCAGTTCCCGATAACTTTCGGCAAAGGTGGGACAGCCATCCCCCACATAGATCAACAGCCGCCCCTTGCTGAGTTGTCCCTCTATGGACTCAATACGGCCGATAAACTCCGGCCCGAAAAACAAAATATGTACCTCCGCCAGATCTGCGCAATACTTTATCTCCTTAGCGTCAAAACGGAAATTAAAAGGTACGGCTATAGCTCCCGTTTTCAGAATACCAAAATAAATCGGCAGCCATTCCAGACAGTTGAACATCAAAATCGCTACCCGGTCTCCCTTTTGAATCCCCCTTTCGATCAGCATGTTGGCCACCCTGTTGGCCTTCTCGTCAAATACGCTCCAGGTAATCTCTCTCCTGTAAGGCTCCGCAGAGGTCTGCTGCACCAGATCATACTCCTTCCAAGTGGTACGTTTGGTATCCTTCATGGTGGGATTCAGTTCCACCAGGGCCACTTCGTCCCCATATAACTTGTGATTTCTCTCCAGTAAATCCGTAACTGGCATTGTCTTTCCCTCTCTGTACTTTTTTTCTGTGACGCTTTAAAGCGCTATAATACATCTTACTATACCCGGAGGGAAAAGTCAATGAGAGCAAAAACTATATTTATATCTCGCCCTTATTTTCGTCCATATTTTCTCGGAACATTTCAAAATCTTTTACAGTTGAAGCCATAATATACCATTTTCTCAGAGTTCCGCTGTCCCGTTCGCTGTCGACGCGTTCACGGATATCCTTGGGAATATCCCCCAGGCGCTCCAAAAACGTATATATTACCTGCCGCTCTCCCTCTACCCTTCCCTCTTCGATTCCCTTTGCTCTTCCCTCTTCGATTCCCTCTGTCCTTCCCTCTTCGATTCCGATTAACTTTCCAAGGGCCAGCCCAGCCTCCCGGCCGTCCTCAAACGCCTCTTCCCGTTCCACTTCCACCGCGTCGTCATAATTCCACTGTGTATACAACATATTTAACACCTCCGAACCATGATTCCTTATAAACTCCGTCAGAATTCCCTCTTCTTTGCAGTCCCTGAGCGCCTGTTTGATCGCCTCGTCCCGAACCCATCCGGCACCCAGATACTCCTTGATTCTCTGAATAAACCATGAGTATTCATACATCGGACGGCATTTTTTCAACAGCCTATGTCCTGTCGGCAGGTTTATATTGATTACTTTCACTTCCAATTCTACCATAGGATGCTCTGTTTTATCAAGAAAAGCATCCGAAAGCCGCAATATTTTTTCAGGCGGACAGGTCTCATCACCATTGTAAAAGACATAGAACTCCGGCGTGGGAATTCGAAACTGTTTGCGTTTGTAGATCGTCCGCTCGTCCAGCAGTTTCTCCAGAGTTCTTCCCAGATACAGCAGATCCCGCAGGGGCATATTCTCGTTAATCGTAGACTGATGCTCACTGATAACCAGTACACGGTTCTTCACCGTGAACGCCAGATCATTCTTCCTGGCAACGAACAACACTCCCTCCAGCGTCACATAAGTAATGTCGTCCGAAGTTACCTCTTCGTCCCCCAG
>JAAWKU010000206.1 GCA_022797535.1 Lachnospiraceae bacterium
GGATACACTTGACGGAACAAACATATATACTTATAATATTTACATAACAGACTGTACGTGAAGCGCCGAATCTTATGGTTTCTTATGTTTGTGTATATCCTTGTGATTGGGAAGATGGGCCAGGGTGATACCAGAAAAATGTGGGATTTGAGGACATCGTCAGTAAGGTTATTTCTGAGGAGAAATACCAGTGTGCTGACCCGATTATATTCTGTCAAACCGCCTTGCCTAAATTCCCATCGGACTGCGTTGTCGTCGGTCAACGATGCCACCGCATCGCCTCCCTCCTCCGCCTTGCCGATGAAAATTTATTCTGCGGATTTTTGCCAGATATAATCGAGTCAGCACACTGGATGGAACGAAAAAGAGTAGACCCGGGCTGGTATAAGAAGTATGACATCACGGAAAACGAACTGGGATACATACAGGAGCTTCTGGATATTGACAGGACTTTAGTGGAGTGCGATACTATACTGGCAGAGGTGGGCCTGCAGATCGGATACAGCAGCAGGAAGGTGAGATTTATGAAATAGCGGAGAAGAGGCAGCATCTTTGGGATTTTATACTGGCCCTGTCGGAGCATATAGAGTCTCATCTGGACGAGCCGCTGCGCCAGGCGCTAAACCATGGAGCCTGTGAAACCATCAGCCGCATCCATGTGGAGGACTTTCAGGTGGAGAACACGCTGGGCGTTACGGTGGAGGCAGCGGCCCGGGGCTGCAGCGCTGCTGTGGCCAAGGACAGGCTCAGTTTGAAGGACTTTCTGGGAAGCGGGGTGGGAGAGACTGCCGGGAGCGCCATCCCCAACCTGAGCGGGCGCACCGACGGCTGCGTGGAGGAATTTGCATCCGTATTCAGTCAGCAATATGAGGACCTGCTGGCGGAAGGGATGCTGGATACGGACTGCCGGGACCTGGAGGACTATCTGGAGGTTCTGGCCAGGATGGGGGAATACGATCATAAGGAGGACCATTCGTTCTACGAAATGCTGGCGTCAAGCCTGGCGGATCTGTCCATCATAAAGCCGATTATAGAGGCTGGCTGTGGGTATGACCTGATCACCAGGGAGGATCTGACGGAGCTGGAGCCTTGAAAAAGTCTTGAAATACCTCCAATTTTTTGTACCTACTTCAAATCTGCCAGTTGTACAAGCAAGGAAAAACAGTACTGTATCGCCATGCGGAATACCACCATGGTATAGGCAGCGTTTTGGGCATGGATGGCTTCTGGCCACTGCATTAGGGTTACCTTCTGCTCCTTTGGCAGGTCAAAGATTTCAAATCTGCTGCATAATTCGGCTTCTTCCATTGAGGCTTCCAGATATTCCTCATCCTGCTTCCGGTTTTGGCAGACGCTATGAAATTTTTATTATTTCACTTGTCTACCTAGGAGGGAGCATATGGGTGGTTTTCAACAATCCCCCGATGTTCCTGCATGGACGGGAATCTTCACAGTTCCCCGTTGCGATATCTGGCCACGATGCTCTGTATCCTCTCATTGGGATTCAACAGGTCGCTGATGGAGGAATCATGGTTCAGGGTATCAATGATGTAGGCGATATATTTGCTCATGTCGCAGTTGATATACCATTCCCGTTCCAGAAGTTCCGGGGTCTGGTAGATCAGGTTGGTAGTCAGGATTCTGGTGATCAGCCCGCTTTCATATGCCGCATCAAATTTTTCCAATCCTCCCGTAAACAGGCCGAAGGTGGAGAACACAAAAATCTTGCCTGCCTGGCGCTGCTTCAGCGCGGCGGCAGTCTCCAGGATACTGTCTCCGGAGGAAATCATGTCGTCAATGATGATTACATCCTTGCCCTCTACACTGGAGCCCAAAAACTCATGGGCAACAATGGGGTTGCGCCCGTTTACCACCTGGGTATAATCCCGGCGCTTGTAAAACATGCCCATGTCCAGTCCCAGCACATTGGCGATATAAATGGCCCGCTTCATGCCGCCCTCGTCCGGACTGATGACCATCATATGACTGTTATCAATCTGCAGATCTTTCACATGGCACAAAAGGCCCTTGATAAACTGGTAAGCGGGCTGTACGGTTTCGAAGCCGTGCAGGGGGATGGCGTTCTGTACCCGGGGGTCATGGGCGTCAAACGTGATGATATTATCCACTCCCATGCCCACAAGCTCCTGCAGTGCCAGAGCACAGTCCAGAGACTCCCGCGCTGTCCGCTTGTGCTGGCGGCTCTCGTACAGATAGGGCATGATCACAGTAATCCGGCGGGCTTTTCCTCCCACGGCGGCAATAATGCGTTTTAAGTCCTGATAGTGGTCATCAGGGGACATATGGTTTTCATGCCCACACAGAGAATAGGTCAGGCTGTAGTTACACACATCTACCAGCAGGTACAGATCGCAGCCCCGGACAGATTCCAGAATCATGCCCTTGGCCTCTCCCGAGCCGAAACGGGGAACTTTGGTACTCAACAGATAGGAATCTCTCTGGTATCCAGCGAAAGCCAGAGAATCCCGGTGCTCATGTTCTCGCTCCGTCCTCCATTTTACCAGATACTTGTCCACTTTATCGCCCAATACTTTACAGCCCTCCAGGGCGATGATGCCCAGGGAACCCACAGGGATGGTCTCTAAGTTGCGCTTCTCTTCACGATTTGGCATGTATACCTCCTAATGATGGTCTTTGGATATGCTGCGTTGAAAGCTCTGTGTGTGAACCTGCCCGTTTTTGATA
>JAAWKU010000052.1 GCA_022797535.1 Lachnospiraceae bacterium
TTTCTAGCCGTAGCCACCACTACGCCGTCGAAAATCCGCCTTGCAGATGAACAAATATCCTGCGTGATTTACCTACATATAAACGTGTCAGCACACTAGCCCGTCATATCCACCTCCGGCTCGTCAAACTCCGCCGTCACATAGAAGCCCCGGGCATTCTCCTGAATGTCAATTACTCTGCCCGCCCGGGATTTCAGCCGGCAGCGAAAAGGGATATTCCCCGACATGGCCAGGGACGGATCAATGATATAGTAATAGTTGCTGGGCAGCAGGCCCTCTGTGACAGTCACATCCTGCCCCACTTCCAACAGCCCCTGTCTCTCCATCTTGAATTCCATCCTGCGCATCACCCAGCCGCCTTTGCTCAATGTAAATTCCACGGCGCCACACCGGGCGCCGCTTCAGGCGCAGGCATGACACCGCTGACCCTTTTGAGAAGAATTGTACTAGAAAAAACGAAGCATTGCAAGAGATATTCTCAATCTTAATGAAATTTTACATTTGGATGTTTATGATACAACTATAGAGCCTCCAGCACCACTGCATGGGCGATTCCCGGCACGCTCTTTCCCTCGTTGAAACTGGTTTTGCTCAGCAGGGCGCCGGTGGGCATGAAAAGTACCTTTTTCCAGTGACGCTCCTCCAGCTGTTTTAAGATATAGGCGGAAAGCGTCACCGCGCTGCAGCCGCAGCCGCTGCCTCCCGCATGGGTGTCCTGGGACTGGGCATCAAAGATTTCAATGCCGCAGTCCATATGCTGCCCGGCTATATCATATCCCCTGTCCCGCAGCAATTCCAGCAGTACCGTCTGCCCCACGCTGCCCAGATCTCCGGTGATGATCCGGTCGTAAGCCTCCGGCATCAGGTTAAAGTCCAGAAAATGTTGTACCAGCGTGTCTGCGGCCGCCGGAGCCATACAGGCCCCCATGTTCATGGAATCCTTCAGTCCATAGTCCACAATCCGCCCCACGGTCATACCCGTGATGGCTGCCCGGGGAGGCTGCCCTTGGGGGCCGCTCTCCTGTTCTCCCCCCAGAATAAAAGCGCCGCTGCCCGTCACTGTCCAACTGGCGGACAGGGGTCTCTGGTTCCCATATTCCAGAGGAAAGCGGAACTCCTTCTCCGCGCTGGCGAAATGGCTGGAGGTCACGCAGGCCACATAGTCCGCGTATCCTGCGGACACCGTCATGGCTCCCAGCGTCAGGGACTCCCCGCAGGTGGAGCAGGCGCCGTAGACCCCCAGCAGGGGAATCTGATAGGAGGCGATGCCAAAGGAAGTTGCGATGGACTGGCCCAGCAGGTCCCCCGCAAAGAGATACCGGATATCCTCTGACGTCTTACCGGCCTTTCCCAGGGCCATATAGACGGCGTCTTTCTGTAGATTGCTCTCCGCCTCCTCCCAGGTGTCGCAGCCAAACAGATCGTCCTCCCCCACCATGTCAAAAAGATTCCCCAGAGGGCCTTCCCCCTCCTTTTTGCCCACTATGCTGGCACTGTTTAAAATATATACTTTTTTCTCCAGCCTGATACTGGATTTTCCCGTGGTCTGACTCATGTTTTCCCCTTTCCGCGCTGCCGGGCCTGGTGTGCTGTCTGCATTATATGCAGGCAGATCTCCTTGTCTGAGTTCCTATCAGACTGCGTTGTCGCCGGTAAGCGATGCCGCCGCATAGCCTGCCTCCTCCGCCTTACCGATGGAACCTCAACCGGCCAAGTTTCACCGAATATAATGTGGAAGGCACACTGGAGCCGCGCGCCTGCGGGCACTGCGGCCCGGCAGATGATATTTTGAAAAATAGTATATCCTTTTCGGGAAAAAACATGTATTGTCATGTTTCTCTGTTACTGGGGCGTGTCCACCGTGGTCAGGTACTGGCTCACCGCGTATACCACCTGCCCGTTGTACTCCAGCTGAGACCAGCCCGTAGCCGCGTTGATGCCGATTCTGTGAGCATTCTGCCCGTTGCTGATCTGGGTGACCACCGTGGCATTCCCCTGGTCCGTGCTGGGCTCGCTGCGCAAATTGGTCACTTCCTTGGCAGTGACATACTCGTCCACCTCTTCAAATTCCATACCCAGCGCATTATCCGGCTGATCCGCCACCGAAGACTGCAGCGGGTCCCCGCTTTCCTCCGGGACCGTCTCTGAAGTCGGGACGTTCTGCCCGCCCCAGTTCGCAATGGAATCCTGGGAGTTCTCCACACCCTGTCCCGGCAATGCCCCCGGGCGGTTGGCATGGGTAATCTTCCACACCGCGAAGCAGAAAATCACCACCACTGCCACCAGCGCCACCAGGCCAATCATGGCCTGCATGGGATTCAGTTTTTCGTCTTCCAGAGCCGAAGCTCTCTCTTCCTCATAATTCCTTCTCATATTTTTTAACCTGTGCCTCTATCAAATCCATGTCTTCAAAATAATTGATACGCATGGCGCTCTTAACCTGGGACAGCGTCTGCGCCGCTTCCTCCCGGGCCGCTTCGCTGCCCTTTTTCAAAATATTGTAGATCTCCGGAATATCCTTTTCGTACTCCCTGCGCCGCTGCCGTATGGGCTCCAGCTCTTCCTGCAGAACGCTGCACAGCAGCTTCTTCACCTTCACGTCTCCCAGACCGCCCCTGGTGTAGTGGTCTTTGAGCTCCTGCAGACAGGAATACTCCGGCAGATAGCGTTCAAAATGCTCATCCCTGCAGAATGCGTCCAGATAGGTGAACACCGTGTTGCCCTCCAGATGGCCGGGGTCAGACACCATCAGATGTTCCGGATCCGTATACATGCTCATCACCTGCTTTTTCACATTCTCCGGACTGTCCGCCAGATAGATGCAGTTCCCCAGAGATTTACTCATCTTTGCCTTGCCGTCCACACCGGGAAGCCGCAGGCACGCCGCATTCTGGGGGATCAGCGCCTGGGGTTCCACCAATACCGGCGCGTAGACACTGTTGAACTTGTGCACGATCTCCCTGGCCTGCTCCAGCATGGGCAGCTGATCCTCGCCCACCGGAACGGTGGTAGCCTTAAAGGCTGTGATGTCCGCCGCCTGGCTGATGGGATAATTGAAAAAGCCCACCGGGATGCTGGCCTCAAAGTTGCGCATCTGGATCTCGTTCTTTACCGTGGGATTGCGCTGGAGCCGGGATACCGTCACCAGATTCATATAGTAAAAGGTGAGCTCCGTCAGTTCCGGGATCTGGGACTGGATAAACAGGGTAGATCTGGTGGGGTCCAGCCCACAGGACAGATAGTCCAGCGCCACCTCCACAATGTTCTCCCGCACTTTGTCGGGATTCTCAAAATTGTCTGTAAGCGCCTGGGCGTCTGCAATCATGATAAATATCTTGCTGTATTCCCCGCTGTTCTGCAGTTCCACTCTTCTTCTCAGGGAACCCACGTAATGGCCCACATGCAGCCTGCCCGTGGGCCTGTCCCCCGTCAAAATGATTTTGTCCATCCTCTCAATAGCCTTTCTGATTTGTGTTCCGCATATTCCCCCACAGGCGCCGGCCGCCCGCGCTCCATATTCGCCCTCGCCGGAATTCCGGCATAAAGCGGCGTGCCTTTCGGGAAATTGCCGTTCCAATTACTTTTATCTATATTACCATCTTTTTATTCGGATGAGAAGAGTAATTTCTTTTTTTGTGAAGGTTTATGCAAAAAATAGGATCATATCTTTCTCAGTCCTTTGGGGTAATGATTTTTCAGGATTCCTCCCGCCAGCTTTCCCCAGCCCAGACTGTAGCCGTCCACTGTCACCAAATGCCATCCCTTCTCCCCCTCAAAGGGAAATGTCTGGCCCTTCAGGTAAGCCTGCGCCGTGATCCCGTTATCCCCCGGCGTTCCCAAACCGCCCACCGGGCAACAGCGCCGGACCTCCCCGGGGCAGAGCGCCAGGGCCAACGCATGGGAGGGCTCAAAACGATTCTTTTTCAATGTACCCAGATGCAGCCCGGGACGCAGCACATGCAGGCCCCTGAGAGCCGGCATGTCCCCGGGAGCCAGATACAGCTGTTCCCCGAAGCGCAGATAGATTCCCTGCGGCCTGTCCTTCAGGGTTTCCGCAGCGAACTCCAGATATTCCCGGCACTCCTTCTCCGGAATGCCCCGCTCCGTCCCATACAGGCTCCTCACCTCTCCCCCGGTTCGGGGGCCCTCCTTTTGCAGCGCCGCCAGGAAATGCCCCTCTCCCCGCAGTCTGTGAGGCCAGAGCCGGAGGGTTTTGTCCATGGGGGAGCAGGCCTCCGGCAGACCGCCGCATTCCGCACCGGGATCTTCCGCCCCGACGGCCCAGTCCGGCCTTCCCGGCGCAAAGCCCCAGAGGGCAGGGCGGGCCTCCCCTCTCAGGCCGTCCGCCTCGCCCCCTTCCCCGGCGCCGCCGCTCCCGTTCAGACACCCGGCGGGATCCAGGATCTTCATCTCCGGATGCCTGCAAAGCAGCCTGCTTACGCTCCCCTCATCCTCCCGGGGCGCAAAGGTACAGGTGGAATACACCAGCCTGCCCCCGGGACGCAGCATGGCCACGGCGCAGTCCAGTATCCCGTCCTGCCTGAGGGCACATTGCTCCACATTCTCCGGGCTCCACTCCTCCCCCGCGTTCTCATTCTTGCGGAACATTCCTTCGCCGGAGCAGGGGGCATCCACCAGGATACGGTCAAAATACCCCGGAAAAACTTCCGCCAGCCGCTCCGGCGTCTCATTCAAAACCAGGCAGTTGCGAATCCCCAGGCGTTCCACATTCTCCGACAATACTCTGGCCCGCTGAGGATGGATCTCATTGCTCACCAGCAGTCCCCGTCCCCGCATCTTTCCGGCGATCTGGGTGCTTTTGCCCCCGGGGGCGGCGCAGAGATCCAGCACCTTCTCCCCCGGCTCTGCCCCCAGGAAAGCCACCGGCGCCATAGCGCTGGGCTCCTGGATGTAGTAAACCCCCGCGTCATGATAGGGATGCCTGCCGGGCCCCAAAAGAGGGGCCCTCCCTTCTGCCGCCCCGAAAGGACTCCCCGGGCAATCTTCCCGGACAGAGCCATCCTGCCCCTCCCTGCAGAGGGCTTCGCCGCATCCCTCCTGCCTGTAATAAAAGCCATCCTCCTCCCAGGGCACAGCCTCCAGATGCCAGGGGCTCAGGGCCAGAAAACGCTCCCTGGCTTCCTGCGCGCTTCCCCCGCCCTTCAGCGGATTCACCCGCAGGGCCCTGTGGCGTTCCCCTGCCAGCCCCTTCAGGAACTCCTCATATTCGTCTCCCAGTTGTAACTTCATTCTCTTCTGAAACTCTTCCGGCAGCATCTTCCGCCCTCCCTGTCCGCTCTCCAAATATAACCCATTTTATCACAGACAACGCCATATTTCCACTAAAACTGCCTGCGGGTCCGGGCATCCGGCACGATGGGAGTCACTCTTCCCTTTTCCCGCCCACCAGGATCATAACCTCATGAGCCAGCAGCGGGAAGGAAGCCAGCAGCGTCAAGATCCCCCATTCCCCCCACTGCAGATGGGTGGTGCCAAAGGCGGCGATGAGGATGGGAACTTCCGTCACCGCGATCTGCAGCAAAAAGCCCAGGATGCAGGCCAGGATCATCAGCTTGTTTTCCAGATGATTCATTCTGAAAAACGACCGCCCCATGTCCCGCATTCCCACCGCATGGAACAACTGGCTCATACCCAGCACGGTAAAGGCATAGGTCTGGGATCGGCGCAGAATGCCCTCCTGGGCCATCATCCGGCCCAGGTTTTCCAGCGTGACAGGCAGATGCTGGGTGGCCATGGCCCGCAGGGGAACCAGGAAGAAAGCCGTCAGACTGATGGCGGCGATCAGCAGTCCGTAAAAGCAGGTGCAGATCAGGCCCCCCCGGGCAAACAGACTTTCCCCCGGCTTTCTGGGCGGATGCTGCATCAGAGATCTGGTGTCATTGGGGTCCACCCCCAGCGCCAACGCGGGAAGCGAATCGGTGATCAGGTTGATCCACAGGATATGACTGGAACGCAGGGGGGAAGCCAGCCCGCAGCACACCGCCAGAAACATGGTGGCGATCTCTCCCAGGTTGGAGGACAGCAGGAAAATCACAGATTTGCGGATGTTCTCATAGACGCTCCTGCCCTCCTCGATGGCTTTTTCAATGGTGGCAAAATTGTCGTCCGTGAGGATCATGTCCGATGCCTGCTTCGCCACGTCCGTACCGGAAGCCCCCATGGCTATGCCGATATCCGCCTTTTTCAGGGAGGGAGCGTCGTTGACCCCGTCTCCGGTCATGGCCACAATGTGCCCCGCCTGCTGAAAACCTGTGACGATCTGTACCTTCTGCTCCGGCGCCACTCTGGCGAATACCCGCACCTGGGCCAGGCGCTGAGCCAGTTCCTCCTCTCTGACCTGGCTCAGTTCCTGGCCGGTCATGCACTGCTGCCTGCTCTGGACGATGCCCAGCTGCCTGCCGATGGCATAGGCGGTATCCACATGGTCTCCGGTAATCATCACGGTCTCCACCCCTGCCTGCCGGAAGGTGGCCACCGCCCCCGCCGCCTCGGGCCGGGCCGGGTCGCGCATGCCCACCATGCCCAGGAAAGTAAGACCCTGTTCCTGGATCCCGTTCCCATAGCCACCCTGCCCGGAGGAAAAGCCCTCTTGCGTCCCCCGGCCCGGGCGGAAGGAGCCCCAGTCATCCTGCCCGGGAGCTACGCTTCGGACTCTCTGTCCCGGATCTCCCACCCGCATGGCTATGGCCAAAGTGCGCAGGGCCTCGTCCGCCATCTGCTCCATGGCTCTGCGGATCTGCCGGATATGCCCTGGCTGCATGGGCAGGCGCTGGCCCCGCACCATGATATGGGTGCAGCGCCCCAGCACCACGTCCGGCGCGCCCTTGGTGAAAGTCACCCCCGTGCTGCCCCTGTAGTGGAAGGTGGACATCATCTTGCGGTCGGAGTCAAAAGGCAGTTCCCTGCGCCGGGGCATCCGCTTTTCCAGTTCCGCCCGGTCCACCCCCAGGCCGCGGGCCAACTGCAGCAGCGCCAGTTCCGTGGGATCTCCGATATTCTCCGTCAGCACCGCGTCGTTGCAGAGAGTCATGCCCTCCAGCAAATCCTCATACTCCTGCCCGCCCAGTTCTTCCACCTGCACCATCCTCTGCCCTGCATAACACTGCTCCACCGTCATGCGGTTCTGGGTCAGGGTTCCCGTTTTGTCCGAGCAGACAATGCTCACGGCCCCCAGGGTCTCCACGGAGGGGAGCTTCCTGACAATGGTATGTACCTTCACCATGCGGGTCACGCTCAGCGCCAGACAGATGGTGACCACCGCCGGAAGCCCTTCCGGCACGGCAGCCACGGCCAGGGATATGGCGGTAAGCAGCATCTCAAAAATATTGCGATGCTGCAGGATGGCGATGCCGAACAGGGCGGCGCAGAGAAGCAGAGACAAGATGCTCAGGACTTTCCCCAGGTCGCCCAGACGCTTCTGCAGCGGGGTCTGTTCTTCCTTCCCCTCGTTGATCAGGGAAGCGATCTTGCCGATCTCCGTATCCATGCCGGTGGCAGTCACCATCCCCAGCCCCCTGCCGCCAGTGATCACCGTGGACATGTAAACCATATTCTGGCGGTCCCCCAGAGGCATCCCCTCCTGGCCCACGAAGGCGGCAGACTTGGAGGCGGGCAGGGATTCCCCGGTGAGGGCGGATTCCTCCGCTTTCAGATTGGTGCTCTCCACCAGGCGTATGTCTGCCGGAACCTGGCAGCCCGCCTCCAGGCTGACCAGATCCCCCACCACCAGGGTGTATGCCTCCACCTCGTGCAGCACGCCTTCCCGGATCACGAACGCCTTGGGGCTGACCAGCTTTTTCAGAGAATCCAGCGCCCGCTGGGCCTTGCCCTCCTGGATCATGCCCACCACGGCATTGAGCAGCACCACCACGCCGATAATAATGGCGTCGCTGGTCTCTTCCAGCAGCACGGAGATTACCGCGGCCGCCAGCAGCACATAGATCAGAGGATCATTGAGCTGCGAAAGGAAAGATTCCACCGCCGTCTTTTTCCGCTTTTCCTGAAGCGCGTTCCTGCCATGGATACTATAGCGCCGCACCGCCTCCTGGCGGGTCAGTCCCCTCTCCCCGTCGCTTTGCAGTTCCCTGCATGTCTCCTGTATGCTCCTCGCTTCAAACATTCCATTCCCCTTTCCCGCATACCGCAGGGAAACCCTGCGATGCCGTATCAATCCGCATTGGGGCCGGGCGTCAAAAACCCCTGCCCTATACTGGTACAACCTATGAAGGCTTGGGCGAAAAAATGTAAAAAATTACGAAACATTCACAAAGATATTGCAAAAATCTGTGAAATATTTTATCATGAAGCTATATCATACATAGCTTGCGCAGCAGTCTCTGTGCTGCCGGATTTATATTGCAGGAGAGAAGGAGAACACGATATGGGATCCAGAAACAATAAGGTAGTTCTTATGAAAGCAATTTCCGAATTGAAGGACGCCGACTACTCACGCGAGCCGGAGTTAAGCGGGATTTACAAGCGCCTGTCCAGGGGGAGGAAGGAGTTTGCCGAAGTATTTGACAAAAACATCAAGGCCGTCATGCAGATCAGTTCGCTGGATCTGACCATGAAGTATCAGAACGACAAAATCGTGGATATTTCCCGCAGAATCGCCAGGGCCACGGAGACCCTGTTCGGCGCCTCGGACGGCCACAGCATGACGGGACATTCCAACAACGTGCATGAGGAAATGACTCACAACATCGTGGAAGTCTCCTCGGCGGCAGACAATGTGTTCCGGAAAATCGAGACTGCCCAGGAGGAACTCACCTCTATTAAGGAACTGTCCGAACAGACCGCCCAGATGTCCCGCAGCATGGAAAGCGATATGGACGCCCTGCAGGAAATCATCGGCCACCTGAATGAGGTTATCGAGGGGATCGAGACCATCTCCCTCCAGACCAGCCTGCTGGCCCTTAACGCCTCCATAGAGGCGGCCAGGGCCGGAGAGGCGGGAAGAGGCTTCGCCGTGGTGGCGGGCGAGATCCGGGAGCTGGCTGAAAAGACCCAGAACCTGACCCAGAGCATGGGCGAATTCGTAGGCAATATCAAAGACGCCTCCCAGAAGAGCGTAAGCAGCACCAGGGACACCATCGGCATTCTGGAAAATATGACGGAGAAGATCAACAATGTCTGGACCCTGAACAGCGAGAACCGGGAAGAGGTATCCAGCGTCAGCGGAACCATCAGCTCCATCGCCGCCGTCAGCCAGGAAATCAGCAGTTCCATGGCGGAGATGGAGAATCAGCTGCGGGACAGCACAGAGTTTATGAGCAATGTGAGCGAGGATCTGATCGAAGCTGTCAAGCCTGTGGTTGACATAGAAAAAATCCTGGACGACACAGTGAAGCAGATGGGAACCATGACGGAGGACGCCTTCTTCCATCTGGAAAGTAACGAGTTTGCCCAGTATGTGAATAACGCCATCACCGCACACCGAAGCTGGCTTAACAATCTGCAGAACATGGTACAGAAACAGACCATTCTGCCATTGCAGCTTAATTCCAGCAAGTGCGGCTTCGGACATTTCTACTATGCCCTGACCCCCCAGATTCCTGAGATACTGCCCATCTGGAACGCTCTGGGCGAAAAGCATCGGAAGTTCCACCAGTATGGCGCAGACGTCATTCAGGCCATCAAAAACGAGCAGTTCGGCCTGGCCGAGCAGCTTTGCAACGAGGCCCAGCAGTATTCCACCGGACTGATCTCGGACATGGAAAAAATGGTCCAGCTTGCCAGAGACTGATTAAAAATTGGAATGTTCCTCCCTTCTGCCGGATATATTGTAACATTCGGATGGAACGGGAGGAATTTTTCATGGAAAAAAAAGGGAAATGGTGGCATGTTCTGGCCAAAGCCATCGCCGTGGGAGGCACCATGACGGTACCGGGAGCCAGTGGGGGAACCATGGCCATGATCCTGGGTATCTATGAGGAATTGATTGAATCCATGGGAAATCTGCCCGGGCTTTTGGCCGAATCCATGAGCCGGGGGAGCGACGCCTGCGCCAGGCGGCGGTTGTGGGACAGTCTGCGGTTCCTGGCGCTGTTTTGCCTGGGCGCGCTGGCAGGCATGGCGCTGTTGGCAAGGGGCGTACTGTCCCTGTTGGAACATTACCCCATGGCGGTCAGCTATTTTTTCCTGGGGGCGGTGGCCGGAGGCATCCCCCTGATCTGCCGACAGGCCCGGGTTAAAAAAATAACCTGGCAGGCGCTGTTCTGGCCCCTGGCAGGTCTCTTTATGGTCTATGGGCTGGCGGCGCTGCCGGAAGGGCTATTCGCCGCCGGACTCTCAGGCGGTGTTTCGTCGCCCGGAACGCCCTCCTTCCGCGCGCTTCTGTTCCAGTTCCTGGGGGGCTGCATCCTGGCCGTCGCCCTGATCCTGCCCGGCATCAGCGTGTCCCAGATGCTGCTCATGCTGGGACTGTATGAACCGGTGATGGAGGCGGTGAGCAGCCTGCATTTTGCCTCCCTGCTCCCGCTGGGGCTGGGAGCCGTGCTCTGCACGCTGCTGGTAACCCGGCTGCTGGGGGGCGCCATGAAGCGCCGCCCTCAGCCCACTTATCTGTTGATCCTGGGTTTCGTGCTGGGTTCCCTGGGGGAACTGTACCCCGGCCTGCCGGAGGGATGGGATCTGCTTTTCGCTCCCCTGTCCGCTGTGGCGGGCTATCAGTTACTCTCCCGCCTGGCCCGCAGGGCGGAGTGAGACACTACTCTGCGCTCTCGATCAGCGCTTTCAGCAGCTCGGGATAGGGGAAGGTCAGTTCCCTGCGGTTCAGCAGGCCAAAGTTCTCCCCGTTCCCGTCAAAGGCGTTATTGTCCCACCAGACGCAGGGGATGCCGTACTCCCGGGCCTTGCCCACATAGTACCTGGCCCACTGCACCCGCTCGTCCTCATTGTCCTTGTTCATGGCGCCGAACTCGCCTATGATCACCGGTACACCCTTACTCAGAAACAATTCGTCCAATAGTTCCATCAGATGGTCAATGTCTCTGGTGTCGTTGTCCCAGGTAGATTTACCTTCCTTGTTCAGCGCGAAATTATAGGGAGTGTAGGCATGTACCGACACAATCAGATGTTCATCCTGGGGCAGTACGATGGATTTCAGCGCCGTATCGCTGGAGGAAGCCGCGTAACCGGGCACCATCAGATTACGGATGGTGTTGTTGCCCCCGGTGGCCCGCACCGCGTCCACAAACACCTGGTCCAGATAATTCACCACATCCCGGCCTTCCTTGTCTCCATCGTTCCATTCCACGCTGGTTCCGATCTTTCTGGGCTCATTCATTCCCTCGAAGATCAGATGCTCGTCATAGTCCCGGAATCGGGTGGCAATGGCGGTCCACAAAGCCGCCAGTTGCTCCGCTGCGGCATCCTTATTTTCCTCAGAAGGAAAATGCCAGTCCTCATGATGGATGTTGATGATCACATAGACGCCGCGTCCATAGGCGTAATCCACCACCTCCTGTACCCGGTCCATCCATGCGGGCAATACATTGTAAGCCGGCGCTTTTCCCATCTGTCCGCCCCAGGACACCGGGATACGGATTACGTTAAATCCCTGGTCAATGATGGCGTCAATCATCTCCTGGGTAGTCCTGGGATTACCCCAGGCCATCTCCACATTCACGCCGATGCTCTTGCTGGTGGAATCCAGCGTGTTCCCCAGATTCCAGCCAATCTTCATCTCCTGAACCAGATCCATGGGAGCTACATCCTTCATGGTGATCTCTGCCTCCTGTACTTCCTCCCGGGACGGCTCCGGCTCCTCCGAGCCGCCGTCCCCGCTTCCGGGCTGCTCCGCCTGGCTCCCGCTTCCGCTGCCGTCCTGGGCTTCGCCCTCCGGGGTCTCACTGCCCCCCGGGTTTTCCTCTCCCTCCACAGTCTCGCTGCCTTCCACTGTGTCCGTGCCTGCTGCCTGCGGATTTCCGCAGCCCGCCAGGGACACAGCCGTCAGAACACAGCACAGCAACACTGCCAGTCGTCTCTTTCTCATATAAACTCCCTCCGTCCTCTCTCTTCAGCATAGTCCAAACGGGCTGAGATGCCCGAATGTATATTAATTATATTCGTTTATGCTATTGCTGTCAAGAAAGTACAGGGGCGGTTTTAATCCCGTCAGCTTCTGTGATTTCTCAAAATCCTCCCGCCTGATACGCGCGGGCAATCACATACGAGGGTTCAAAATACGCACTGCAGTTATAGTTATCTACCACATCACATATCTCATGATTATAGACTCTAAAGATTCCCTCCACATAGTCCTCATCCGGCAAAGCCGTGTCTCTAATCAGTCTTTGATACACTTTACCCATTTGCAGGGCATTTGGCGCCTTGGCTACCAATTCCTTTTCCACATCCAAAATATCAAAATCCCCCCTCTTGAAGACGGTAATTCCCGATCCAGTCTTCTTCCACATCCAGAGGGTTTTCTGCGTGAAGTACATTGGCCACACTAATTAAATGATATATCTCCTCCTTACCGATGGTATTCACTACATATCTATTTCTTTGGCGCAGTTTTCTCGCTACGCGTTCAATCATATAACATATAAAAAACAAATCATCACTTTTAATTTCTTCCTCTGCAAAATAACGGTTTTTCATAATTTTTGTCCCTAATAATCAAAATTATCTATTGCTGTTCCTTATAAGTCATGGTCCAATTTAAGTAAAATTTTCTCAATGTCAGCTATGCAAAGATTTCTATTTTCAATTCTCCTTTATTTATCTACATTGTAAAGAATCATTTATACATTATCAAGTACAATTTGTACTTTTCACTATATTTGTATTACATTTCTCAAGTCTATCCAAGAGCGAAACACTATACATCATAATCTGTTTTATAACAAAACAGAGCAGCCAGCATAATAATATGCTCCCGCTCTGTCTATTGGATCCGGTTAATACCTTTTCAGAAAATCCCCATCATCTTCCCCAAATAATACCCCAGTCCCAGCACCCAACTGGCAAAGATGCCGTACAGGATCACCGGCCCGGCGATGGTGAAAATCTTGCAGCCCACTCCAAAAACCTGGCCTTCCTTCTTGTATTCTATCGCAGGGGCCGCCACAGAGTTGGCAAATCCGGTGATGGGCACCAGGGCTCCGGCGCCGCCCCATTTCACGATCTTGGGATAGAGATTAAAGCCCGTCAGCACCACGGAGCACAGCACCAGGAGCAGAGAGCACCAACTGCCTGCGCTCTGCTTGTCCAGTCCCAACTTTTCGCAGTAGTTCAGGATAAACTGCCCGATGCAGCAGATGATGCCCCCGATGACAAATGCCTTGAGCATCTGCAGGCCCAGATTGTGGGTGGGCGTTACCTGTTTCACATATTTCTCATAATCCTGTTGTTGCTTCTCGTTCATATTGTTCACCTGTTTCCTTTCTAAATTTTCGTAAATGAAAATCACGCTGTCTCAACTCACCACCCTGTGGAGTTCCTGCCAGAAGTAGAACAGAGCGCCACAGAGCTTGCCCACCGCCATGGCCAGCACTGCGCAGCCCAGCCCGTGACGGAAGGAGATACGGCGGGTAAATATGGGAATACTGTCCAGCATCTCTGCGATAGCCAGGGCCAGACATCCCACGAACATTCCGTAAAACAGGCCGGATACCCCCAGAAATCCCTGCCCCAGCGCTTCCCACAGCCAGTTAAGGTCAGGGAATTTGCCCTTCAGCCAGGAGCCCACCTGGAGATAGCGGTGAAAAACACTGAATACACAGCCCACGATGGTCCCCACCATCACCATATCCTCATAGAACCAGATTTCCCTGGCCGAGTGGGTCTTTCCGGCAAAGCGAGGCACCAATCCCACCGCGCTGAGCACCGTGAACACTCCCGCCGCTGCCAGCAGCCCAAAGCTGAAGCCTGCCAACGCCAATAAACACCACATGATTGTCTGCATCAGGCGTCCACCTCTTTTCCCTCGCGGCCTGCGGTGTTCACCAGAGCTTTGTTCACGTCCTCCTCATAATTGCGCATGGACACCTCGATGGGGGTGGGATCCTTGGTGATGCGTCTGCCGCCGATATGATTGAAGAACACAATAATACCCAGGGCCAACCCCAGGCTGTAGGCCACCTCCAGCACATTCAGTCCCGCCGGCTCCCGGCCCATTGCAATCCTGTAGATCTCCGTGAACACCTCGTTGATCCCCACATCGTTATGAAAGGCAATGATGGTAAATCCTGTTCCGAAGAAACTCACCAGGCATACCAGCGCCACCTTGCACCACAGCTTCGGGCCCTTGTATTTCGGCACCTTTACCCGCTCCAGCACCACATCCGCCTCGCCCACGGACTGGACGGTGATTCCGGGACAGGCTTCCTCCATCAAGGCAATGATTTTCAGCACGCTGACCACACAACGCTGCTGGTGGGCCTGCCCCGTCCAGGGCTTCTTTCCGCTTCCGAGGCTCCTGCCTCCCTGGACCTGGTCGCCCTCCGAGAAATGATGCACCTTAACGGCTTTACATTTGGCCAGCACTTGCTGATCCGTACATTGCAGGGTGGCGACGTCTTTCAAAAAAACATCCGCTTCCTGGCTTTCCACATTTCGGTCGCATTTCAGATATACCGTTACATTCGCCATGGTTTCCTCGGTCCTTTCCAATCTTTCCCTTTACTTCCCGTACTCCGCAGAGAGGCTGGTGTGCCGACATGTTTACCTTTCGTCAAATAACGCAGAATAAAAGTAAACATGTCGGTACACTTGTAAGGTTTTGATTATTCATGCCCGAAATATCTGAAACTTATGCAAAAAGAGATTACTGCCGATTACGCAATAATCTCTTTTCCATCAAATATTTTTCTATTTTTCGAACACTTACTCTTTAAAACGTCAGATTTTATCCTTTTATCGTAAAAACATAACAGAAGTTTAATTCCCTTCGTCCAGGTAGGTCTGAACCCGACTGTTGATGTTCTGTGCCGTTTTTGCAGGAGGTATTCCCTCTGCGTACATGGCGCTCAGTTCCTCACTGACAATCTTGGTAATCTGGGAATAGCCGGGCGGAGTCGCCACACATTTCTCCAGAAAGTCACTGGCCCGGTGCAGAGACGTGGAGCCGTCTGAGAATACAGGCACCTCCGGTGCGTTGTTTCCTCCCATAAACACAAGTTTTCCGGATTCCTGTTCCACGATATAGTCCTCCGGGGACAACTTTCGGACGCTCAAACACATGCCGCTTTTTTTCGACTGTAGATCTTCCCCCAGCAATGTCTCCAGGAAACAGGCCGCCGCCTCCTTCCGATCCAGATTGGCATTCACCACCAGCGCGCCGCCCTCTGCCGACAGATAACTCCCGCAGGCGCCCTCTGTGGGAAAGCCTACGATCCGGCCTCCTTCCTCTTCCAAGTACGCAAAGTAATCAAGGAATCCTGATTCAGAGGTAAAATATCCCCACAATATGTTTTTCCCCTCATCAAGCCAGACCTCTGTGTCCACCGCCGCGCCGCTCTTATCCGTGCCGGTGAGTTCCAACAGGCGAATGAACCTCTCATCGTCAAAATGACTTTTCCGATTCTCCCAGTCGATCAGGAAGGAATCCGCCAGGCTGTAGTTCACAAGCTCCATCACCGTGGAAAGCGGCGGTAAATATCTCCCCTGCATAAGAGGATAACTTCGAATGGTTCCTGCCAGCTTCCCCTCTTCCATAAGGCCGATTATATCCTCCAGCCTCCAGGTATCCCCATTCCAGGTATTTTCGGCCACCACCAAAGTTTCTGCCCGGACCGCCGCGGGGATCCCCACCAGCTTCCCTTCAAGGGTTCCAATCTCCAGAGCCCCGGGCAGAAGTTCCTCACGGAGTTCCCGGGTAATCAAATCCCCAATCTCCAGCAGCAGCCCCTTCTCCTCCAGCATGCGCATATCCTCCAGCGACACGAACAGCAGATCCGGTCCCTTGCCCTGGGAAAGTTCCGCCAGGATCCTGTCCCGGGCTTCCTGGGCGGAGGCATCCTCGTATTCATAGCGGATGCCGGGAGTCTCCATGGACGCCAGCACGGCGCATTCCGCCACTCTCCCGCCGGCCTCCTCGGATTCGGTGAGATTGGCCACCCGGATGGCTCCCTGGGTCGCAGGCTTCTGCTCCGCCAGGGGAGCAACCCACTCTCTGGGCCTTCCCTCCTTGAATTTGGTCAGCCGCAGCACGGGCTTCTGCTCTTCCCCCAGCGCCAACATGGTTCGATAGCCCGTATCAATGCCGGCAGTTTGGAATCCCATTACCTGTACCCTCCTGCCGCTTTTGATATCCCATCTTACGATTCCTTCCTCTGTTCCCTCCTGGGATCTGTAATAGAGTTCGTTCCCCAGCATCCCGTACATCTGGACAATAAAAGGCCTTGAAGCCTCCAGGCGGGCCAGGGAAAGCAGTTTTTTCTCCGCTGTGTCCACCCACAAGAATTCATAGCATTTCTCTGCATCGTCATAAACGGGAAGAATCATCTCTCCGTCCGCAGCGCGCAGAGGCTCCACTGCCTGCTGCTCCTGGGCTCCTTCATATTCCAGCAGAAGCTGTCCTTCCCGGTCAAACAGATACAAATCAAAGCCGCCATTTTCCCTGCGGCATAATACATAGACATTGCCCTTCCCGTCACAATGCCAGTTAATGGAACGCAATGTGGGAACCTCCATCAATTCCTCCTGGTCAATTCCCTTTTCCAGGTAAACCTCCCGGAACTCTACAGCCTGCGTGTCCCCCGCAAGATCCGTGTAGATCATCCGGTCCGCGCTCTGGCGGTACAGGCCCGCTTCCTCCTGTTCAAAATCCACCCATCTGAATACATAATGCGTCTCGTCCAGCATCTCCATGCCTATCAGGTGGCCCTGTCCTGCCTCCAGTCCCAGGTCTCCCGAAGAGATCTGCGTCACCGAAACATTTCCATTGGCTGTATCATAGATTTCCAGCGCTGCTTCCCCGTCGGAGTCTGGCGCCAGGCTCAAATGCCAGAACAGTTTCCCATATACACCGGCATCCAGCTGATCCTCATGCTCCCAGGGCAGATACTGCTCGGCCCAGAAAATCAGCTCTTCCTCCAGCTTTCCCGGTGCGGCAAAGCCGTCCGTACTCCACCGGACCTCCTCTGGCTGGGGCTGGGGCGATATGGCTTCCGACTCTCCGCAGCCGGACAGGGCGGCCAGCGCTAAGGATGCCAGCAGGACTGTAATGCATTTTTTCATGTCAGACCTTCCTCCCTTCATGGTTTTCTATCACTATCGCTAAAAAATCCGGGTGTCAAAAAGAAAGACTGCACTTCTGACACCCGAATCATTCGCAAAACATAGAGGATTCACTTTGTCCTAATGGTAATAATCCAAGCTGTTGCAGTGACTGCTGGAATGGGTTTCCTTATAGTGATATTGCGTCGTGATGGTCCCATGTCCACTCGGACATACCCAGTATACCTTATCTTCATTATAATAGATCCTACACTCTTCTTCTTTCAGGACGCCGCCTTCCGAATATCTTACCGTATGGCTCGCCGTTCTATGCCAACAGTGCTCACCATATTGTTTAAGAGTGGTATTCACGCCAGACGATTCGCAGGAAGGACAGTTAGCCGCCAGCACCGTTATGCCTGTGGCCAGAAAAGCAGCCAAAGCTACCGCTAACAAAACAAATCTCTTTTTCTTCATTGATATGTTCCTCCTTTTCTTTTGAAATCCTCTATGTTTTATACCACCTTTTCTAAATCCTCTTCCCGGGACAATACATATCAACGTTTACCATTCATATACTAAGTTTATGCTTTGTACATTGTAAAACTCTTTTAAATAATCATAAGTCTTTCGACCAAATAAGTCAATATATTTCAATTACATTTTAATATATATTAAAATGTTTGGTTATTCTCGATAATAATTTGCAGATAACAATAATTTTCCTCTTCATGCCATGCCCATGTTCCATAGAGCATATAAAATGCCAATACTATACTATCCAGGGAATACGGTACTGGGCTTCTGCATCGGTAAGTTCCATTGCCCTTTTCACCAATTCTATCGTTTTTGCCTTTTCCACCTTTATCACCAGGTGGTCTTTCACTTCTGCGGGAATACTGTTCCGTAGCCCTTCAAAATAATTCTTCTCCGTTTCTTCCGTATCAGTCACAATCAGATAGTACCCCAATTCCGGTATCCTTGTTCCTACCCGCTGGTTCCGATCCCTTCTCTTTCCTGCCCTGCGGTCACTGGGATTTTCCCCTCCCCTATTCGCCATCTACAGTCCTCCCTGCCAGCATTTTCATGGGCTTCAATGCAGGAATAGCCCCATAATTACCTGTCAAATACTTCTTAGACAACACCTCATCCCTGCGTACTTTATTGCCTTCCTCATCTTTAAAATCAGCCAAGGAATATAGTTCAGAAACCCCATCCTTGTTTTTGTTCACCAGCCATATCTCATCCCGCCGTAGCAGCTCATTAGAAAACTGCCATACATCGTGTGTCGTAAAAATTAACTGCGCATTCTGTGTATTAATTTCCGGTGACAGAAAAGATAATATGATATTTCTTACCAGCAACGGGTGTAATCTGGCATTCAATTCATCAATTAAGAGGGTACCGCCATGATCCAGCACATCTTTCAATGAAGAATAGAGTGCAAACATTTTCAGCGTGCCGCTTGACTCCAGCTTTAAAGGAATAGATGCCAGTTTCTGACTGTCTGCCATTTTGTGGAGCGCATCTATCTTATAGCTTTTTCCTGTATCTTTCTCCTCTTCCTGGGGCACTTCTTCCACATTAAATTCCTGAATCGCTTCATCAAAAGATGCAAAATATTTCACCACATTCTCCTGTACTTCCTTACTGTCAACAAAACCCTCCGGGAGCACTTTGGAGCGGAAATAGTTTTCAGCCGGGTCTCCGAAATCAAGGATCTCATTGTTCAGAAACCAATCCCTTACCTTTTTTAACTTGGCAACACGCAGTCTTGCACCAAGAGAGACAATAAGGGTTTCTTTATTCAGAGACGCCTTAATATTCTCCACATGGCTTTTTGAAAACCCGTTCATTTCCAATTCCTCTCCCTTTTTTCGGTAGAAAACTGTCCTATAGTTGTTCCTTGCCGTCTTAGCCTTTGAATACAGCCACTCTTCAATAATCTCATCCTTTTTAATTGCGAATCCATATTGGTATATTTTCCCGCTGTTATCAGCATTGTCCACGTAAAACACCTCAAAAACAGTTTCCTCATCCCGGCTTTTTTCATCAAAGAGAAAAGGAATAACCCGCATATAATGATTTCCTGTTTTCCTCCGGCTGTCCTCCTCTCCCCCAAAGTTAAAGGATTCTGCCACATAGTAAGTCATATAATCAAACGCATCATATACATTGGACTTCCCGCTTGCATTGGCGCCGTAAATTGCTGCTACTTTCAACAGTTTATCATTGGCAATACCCACCACATGGCTTTCGTGCTCCGTTATTTTAGTCGCAGACAGATCCAGCGATACTTCATCCCGAAATGATTTAAAATTCTTAAAGTTAAATTGTATCAGCATGGCAATCTCCTTATCCTGATTCTCTATAGCACTTGTCTATTTTATTATATCCGCTTTTCTTTAAAAATCAACACCTGATTTTGTATTTTATTTAAATTTGATGTTGATTTTTTAAGAAATTCTTCTCTTAATCAAATTCCCTCTATGATGCGCTTCAGTTCTTCCTGCAGACCATTTCGAAGAAAAAACAATAGAGCCATCTGCCTTTTCCAGACAGATGACCCTCCTGATTTTACAATCAAATGCTGACGGTTTCCCGCCAAAGCATCCGCACTACTCCCACATCTTAAAGGCTATGTTCATATCCACTTCCCCGCCAATGCCGTTGACGCGACCCTTCTCGGTGTACTGCCACACGCCGTAGGCATAGGGGTAGTACAGTTCTTCCCCATAGTAAGCAAACCAGCGTTCATACCCCTCCAGCCGGTCCAGTTCCAGCAGAAGCAGGGCCGTCTCCATGTTGTGGTAGAACATGGGCTTGTAGCCGGCGGCCTGAATGGTGTCCAGGAATGCAATGGTTACATCCGTGCGCTCCTGGGGCGTCAACTGGTTCATTCTGGCCGTGCTGCTGTTCACTTTCTCCACGTCAAAGACCACGGGACACTCGATCTTGTAGGGAGCGATCCGCTCCAGCACGAAATTGGCCTCTTCAATGGCCTCCTCCACGGTGATGGCCTGGGAGAAAAAGTACACCCCCACCTTGATGCCATGGGCCAGCGCCCCCTGAATATTGGCCTGGAAGGTCTCGTCCTCCACCAGCTTGGCGCTTTCGTAGCCTCGCAGGCCCAGCCGCAGGAACACAAATTCCACGCCGTCCGACGCCACTTTTTCCCAGTCTATCTTCCCCTGATACTTGGACACGTCGATTCCCATGTGGGACACTACCTGACCGTTCTCCATATACTGAAAGCGGCCGTTCTCCAGCACCTGCAGATTCTCCTGCAGATAACCGTGCTGCGCCAGATCCCTGCGGATGGGCACAAAATGGTACTTGCCGCCGCTGACCAGCACCACATCATCGGGATACAGGGGACGCAGCGTCTCCAGCGTGGACTGGCCGTCCGCCAGTTGTACCCGGATCTCCTCCAGTATCTCCTCCTGCCGGTTGTTCACCGCAGCCTCCAGGGCCTGGGCATTGTCCGCCTGGGCCCGGGCCACCGCCTCCGCCACCTGCCGGTCCAGCTCCTCCTGGGTGTATAGCCCTGCCGTCTGGGCATTGCCCAGGGTCTGCTGCAACAGCGCATCCGTCTCGCCCGTCTTTCCGTCGATCCAGGAATATACCGCGATGGCCAGCATCATCACCAGGAACAGCCCGCCAAAAGCCACCCCCAGGCCCACCACATAGGAAATGGTATTTTTTCTCCGCAGACGCTTCCTGCGCAGCCTGCTCTCTTCATCATAAGGGCTCTGTGATTTTATCGCCTGTCTATCCGTCTTGTTCTCTTCGCTCATTCTGTACTCCCATCTTTCCGTGCAATCCAGCCTGATTCCATCCGTCCGCTTCATTGAATATCCTCATGGGGATAAGCAATGCCGCACTTCTACTATAATCGAATTTATGTGGATTGGGAAGAGAGAATACCTAAAATTTATGATTTTTTAAGGATCCTTTTTATTCCACCGCCAGTTCGCGCATATGCAGCAGAATCTTTTTTTCCAGACGACTTACCTGCACCTGGCTGATACCCAGGATGGAAGCAACCTCCGTCTGGGTGTGGTTGCGGTAATATCGCAGCACGATCAGCTGCCGTTCCTGTTCCTTCAGTGTAGCCAGGAGCTGCTGAAGCAGCAGATGATTGATCAGGCTGTCCTTCTCCGGATCCTGGCTGCCCGAGCTGACGCTGCCGCAGCCCCCCGGTCCCGCCGCCACCTTATCCACCAGATAGACCTCGCTGCCGTCGTCCTGATACACGGAGGAGTAGATGGACTCCACCCGGGTCTCCGACTCCATGGCCATAATGATGTCCTCTGGCTGGATCCCTGTCTCCCGGGCGATCTCCTCCAGCTTGGGATCCCTGCCCAGTTCCCCCTGCAGCCGGGCTCTGGCCGTCCTCACTTTCATGGCCCGCTCCTTCAGCGTCCTGGATACTTTCACCGGCCCGTCGTCCCGCAGAAAACGTTTGATCTCTCCCGTGATCATGGGCACCGCATAGGTGGAAAATTTCACGTCGTAGGACAGGTCGAACTTGTCCACCGCTTTCATCAGTCCGATTGTTCCGATCTGAAACAGGTCTTCCGGTTCCACGCCCCTGCCCAGGAAGCGCCGGACAATGGTGTGCACCAATCCCAGATTTTTCTCTATCAGTACCTCTCTCGCCTCTTTATCACCTGCCTGTGACTTCGCAATCAGCACTGACACATCTTCCATAAATTCCTTCCCGCATGCCGCAGGACTCCTGCGGCGCTACACCTGTTATTCCCCTTTACTCAGTTCCCCTCCTCAATCAGGGGGTAAGTGCCCAGCTTCTTTACCATTCGCACCAAGGTGCCCTGTCCCGGGCTGCTATGTACCTCCAGCTCGTCCATGAAAGCCTCCATAAAGGCAAATCCCATGCCGGAACGGTCGTACTCGGGCTTGGTGGTATACAGGGGTTCCATGGCCTGTTCCACATTCTCCATCCCCTTACCATGATCCTCCACCTCGATCTGCAGCACGTCCCGCTCCAGGCAGCAGCGCAGATACACCTTTCCGGGGTGAATGATCAGATAGGCCGGCTGATTGTTGCCATGTCTGCCGTAGCCGTACACATTGTCGTAGCCGTGAATGATGGCATTGGTCACGGCCTCGGAAACGGCGGTCTTGATATCCGCCACCTCGTCCAGCGTGGGATTCAAATGGGCCACAAAGGCGGCCACCGACACTCTGGCAAAACTCTCATTGAGGGACACCGCGTCAAATTCCATGCTCATCTCGTTCTTCCAGGGCAGTCTCTCGGTCACGCCGCTGTTTTCCAGTAACTGTTTTTCTGCTGTCATATATCCGCTCCTCTTTTCTCTATGATTTCCGGGCCGTACACCCCAGTGTACTGACTCGATTATATGCAGGCAAACTCACTTGTCTATCTGTCCATCTTCTGCGTTGGATTTTCTAGCCGTAGCCACCACTACGCCGTCGAAAATCCGCCTTGCAG
>JAAWKU010000053.1 GCA_022797535.1 Lachnospiraceae bacterium
CATACTCCCGAATCAAGGCGTCAATATTTTCGCACCACTCCCCGTAGGGGGCGTTGTCCATCAGTTCATCATATACCCTGGCAAAATCCGAATATGCATTCGCCATATTATTCCCCCTACGTTCCCCGGCTCGGACCGGGTCTCTGCTTCATCTGTGTTCCCCGGCTCGGACTAAGCTCCTGCTTCGTCTGCCTTCCCCGGCTCGGACTAATCCTCTGCTTCGTCTGCCTTCCCCGGCTCGGACTAATTCTCTGCTTCGTCTGCCTTCCCCGGCTCGGACTAAACTCCTGCTTCGTCTGCCTTCCCCGGCTCGGACTAAACTCCTGCTTCGTCTGCCTTCCCCGGCTCTGAACGGGTCTCTGCTTCGCATATGCTCTCGCCGTGAAAAAAGCAGATACCGCTATGCTGCCAGCCCGATAGCGCCAAACAGTCCCGCGCTGATCAGGCCCATGATCACTCCGGCCAGCACCACACCCAAAAGAACCGCAATCACACTGGACTTGAAGTCCATATCCAACAGGCTGGCTGCCAGGGTACCGGTCCAGGCGCCGGTTCCGGGAACCGGGATCCCCACAAACAAAAGAAGCGCCACAAACAACCCTTTTCCGGCCTTTTCCTGTAGCTTTGCGCCCCCCTTGTGGCCTTTCTCCAGACAGAAGGTGAAGAACTTGCCGATCACCGGCTTGTCCGCTCCCCACTCCAGCACCTTTCTGGCAAACAGAAAGATAATTGGTACGGGAAGCATATTGCCCAAAATGCAGATAATATAGCTGGGTACCAACGGCAGGCCAAACCCCACTGCATAAGGGATAGCGCCCCGCAGTTCGATCAGGGGAACCATGGAAATAAAGAAAATTATCAGATAGTGTATAAACATTTTTTCCTCCTATTACTAAGTTCCGTATATATCCGGAATATACCGTTCTACGTTCTCTCCCGGATATATTCTCCCAGGAAGGCCAGCAATATATCCATCTCCTCATCCGTCCCTATGGTGATCCGCAGGAAATTACGGATCCTGGGCCTGTCCCAGTGGCGCACATAGATATTCCGCTCCTTCAATGCCTGGAAAATCTGCTGTGCAGGAATCCGCTCGTGGGAGGCAAAGATAAAATTGGCCATGGAATCCGGGAACACAAAACCCAGTTCCCGCAACGCCCTCTTGACCCGCTCCCTGGTTGCCACGATTCTGCCAGTGATCTCCCGAAAATACGCCTCGTCCCGCAGGGCCTCCACCCCCAGTGCCAGCGTAGGGCGGTTAATGGTGTAGGAATTAAAAGAAAACTTCACGTCGCTGAGATATCTGATCAGTTTCTCACTGCCCATGGCAAAACCCACCCGCAGACCGGCCATGGCCCGGGACTTGCTGAATGTCTGCACCACCAGAAGGTTGTCATACTTTTGTATGAGGGGAAGAGCGCACTTTCCGCCAAAGTCAATATAGGCCTCGTCCACAATCACCACCACATCCCGGTTGGCCTGCAGGATCTCCTCCACCACCTTCAGCGGCTCATAAATCCCGGTGGGGGCATTGGGATTGGGGAAAATCACTCCTCCGTTTGGTCGCCTGTAATCCTCCGGACGAATGTGGAACGTCTCGTCCAACGGACAGGTCTCGTAGGGAATCCTGTACAGCTGAGCCCATACATCATAGAAGGAATAGGTGACATCAGGAAACAGGATAGGCCTGTCCCCGTTGAAAAAAGTCAGAAAGGCCATGGCCAGCACATCATCTGATCCCACGCCCACAAATACCTGTTCCTTCTTTACCCCATAATAATCTGCCAGTTCTCTGGTAAGCGTCTCGGCGCCGGGATCAGGATACAACCGCAGATCCTGAGGCCGCAGGGCCTCTATGGCCGCCTGTACCCCAGGAGCCGGCGGATAGGGGCATTCGTTGGTGTTGAGTTTAATCATATCGGGTTGATTGGGCTGCTCCCCCGGCACATAGGGAATTACCCTGCGGACATTTTCTTCCCACTTCATAAGTCTCTTTCTCCTTGTCTGTGGTGTACCCGCGCAGATCCGCGGACATTTATCATCATACCACCGTCGACGCCATTCGTCCACTATTATTCCAATTCCTGTTAGTTTTACATAGGATTCTTTCTCCGAGTATCGGCTGTCATAACAGACTTGCAGTAGTTGCTGCCTGCAGTGTTCCGCCTCCCCCCTAAGTTCAGAGCTGTCCCAGGCAGACCGCCAGCCTGCGGCCTGCTGCCTTTATGGCAGGTCATACGCCGCCCTGACACTCTCCCAGCTGCTTCTCATATGCCACCGCCTGTTCCTCCTGGCCCATCCGGCGGTGACAGCGTGCCAGCCCCTCCAGGGCCTGGGTTCTGCCGCTCTCCAGAATCAGAATGGGTTCCGTTTCATAGGCCGCGTTATAATACCACATGGCCGCCTCCGCCGGGTCCTGCTGCCCCTGCTCATAATACAGCCCCAGTTCCAGGCAGAGCTCCGAGCATCCCCCCGCCGCCATGGCTTTCATGGCATAGCGGAAAAAGCCCAAATCGTCCCCCTTTGTGCGATAGGCCCTGGTCAGCACGCATAATGCCTCCAGAAGTTCCTCCCCGCTTCGTTCCGGATCCTCTGCGGAAACCTCAAAGCAGGCACAGGCCCGCTCAAGATCTTCCGCTCCCCCGGCAATCAACAATTCCCTGGCATACATATTATGTAAATGCCGGGAAAGCCTGCGCCCTTCCCGCACCTGACGCTCAAAACCGGCCAGATCCCGGCTGCCGTGGCTCTCCTGAGGCATGTGGGTGATTACGATGTCACTGTCAAAGACCACGGGCTGCAGCCGTATGGTCTCATGGATGGGTTCTATCCAGGTAAACTGCCTGAGCCGCTTAAACAGCTTGGGGCGGTATTCCTCATCATAATTGTACACCGTGTTGTATTGCAGCTGGTTGCCATACTTCATCTGCACGATCTCCACCTCCGGCAGCAGATTTTCCTTCAGCAGGCGAAAACGCTCCCGATTCTCCTCGTCCAGCACCTCGTCCGCGTCCGCGCTGTAAATGTAATCGCAGGATGCCTGGGAAAAAGCATAGTTGCGGGCGGCACTGAAGTCATGAATCCATTTAAAGTCAAATATCCGATCCGTATACTTTGACGCAATTTCCCTGGTGCGGTCCCGGGACCCGGTATCCACGATGACCACCTCGTCCACCAGATCCGCCACGCTGTCCAGGCAACGGGCCAGTACTGCCTCCTCATCTTTTACAATCATACACAGACTTATTGATATCATTTTTCTGCCATCCTTTTCTTTGCATTTCACTGATTCCCTGAAAATAACTTTATCATACCAAAAAAGGGCCGGGTAAACAACTGTTTACAAGAAAATACATTGACTTGCCGGTCACCGGGTCCTAAACTGAAACGGCAATCCGGCCAGTATCCGCCGAAGGCAGAAAAGCGGCGCTGAAAAAAGCAAAGTTGGAAAAGAGCGAACCGCAGAAAAGCAGGACCTCTGGGGTAAGGACTGGAATGCCTGGAAAAAGGAGAATCGCACACATGGCAAAAAAAACGCGTATTATGACGGAGGGCACACCCTGGAAGCTGATTCTGGGCCTGGCGCTTCCGCTTATGTTCGGTAATATATTCCAACAACTCTACACTGTGATGGACACCCTCATTGTAGGCAGGGTTCTGGGCGTACACGCGCTGGCTGCGCTGGGAGCATCTGACTGGCTGAACTGGATGATCCTGGGACTGGTCACCGGCGTCACCCAGGGATTTTGCATTCTGGCAGCCCAGAAATTTGGAGCCGGGAAAACGGAGGAATTGAAGGAAGTCGTGGGAGCATCTGTCTCTCTCTCCGCCCTCTCCGCCCTTGTGGTCGAAGTGTTGAGCCAGGTATTGGTGACTCCCCTCCTGAAACTCCTGGACACCCCTTCAGACATTCTTCCTATGGCAACGCTCTATCTGCGGATCCTGTTTGCGGGGATTCCCATTGTCATGGCCTATAATCTGCTGGCCGCTCTGCTGCGGGCCATGGGTGACGGCCGCACTCCCCTCTATGCCATGGTGGTGGCCTCGATCCTGAATATCCTGCTGGATATCCTTTTTGTAGCGGGCTTTCACACTGGCGTGGGAGGTGCGGCTGTCGCCACGTTGATCGCCCAGGCCGTGGCTGCACTGTACTGCCTGTGGGTCATCCTGCGGATGGAAATCCTGCAGATCCGACCTGCCCATCTTCGGCCTCAGCGTCAACTGGCCTGGCAGCTCTTCTCCCTGGGATTTCCCATGGCGGCTCAAAACACCGTAATAGCGGTGGGGGGACTGGTAATACAGTCCATCGTCAACGGCTTCGGTGTCATCTTTATCGCAGGATATACTGCTACTAACAAGCTCTACGGGATCCTGGAGATCGCGGCCACCTCCTACGGATACGCTATGGTCACTTATGTGGGACAAAATCTGGGCGCCGGATTTTGTCAGCGCATACGGCAGGGGGTGAAGCATGCCCTGGGTATCGCCCTGGCCACCTCCGTGGGCATCGCCCTGGCCATGCTGCTGACAGGGCGGATATTGGTGGGATCCTTTATCACCGGCACCCCCCAGGAGGTGCTGGAGGCCACAGATGTGGCTTACCGCTATCTGGCCATTATGAGCGTGTGCCTGCCCATCCTGTATCTGCTCCACCTGTACCGTTCCTCCCTGCAGGGAATGGGAGACACCGTACTTCCCATGGCCTCCGGCATCGCAGAGTTTGTTATGCGCACCGGAGCCGCTCTGACGCTGCCCGCTGTGCTGGGGCAGGAGGGGGTGTTCTATGCGGAAGTTCTGGCCTGGCTGGGAGCAGATCTGATTCTGGTCACTGCCTACTATGTGCGGATTCATAAGCTGGGGACTTCCCCCGGGCTACAGGAACCACAATAGACTGCAGGCAATATAGGGCACAAAGGGAACCGGGGTTTTCAGGTTCCCTCTTTTATTGATGTTGCGCCTGAATAATTGTACAACGCCCAGTAAAACAAAGGCCAGTGCCATATGCATCAGAAAAGTCCGAAAGTCCCCTCCCCTGCCCGCAAGGTACAGGCTGCAGATCTGAAAAACCATGGCATCACCTATACCATATAATCGTCCAAACAGCAGATACTGCAGCAGCGCGAACAGAACCAGCCCTGCTCCGCTCCCGGCGGGCAGGGGGTGATAAAGACACAGCAGGGCTCCTGCCAGCACCGCCGGCAGTTGCAGGAAATCATACACGATACAGGACCTAAGGTCTGTGAGGACACATACGGTGAGATATATCGCCAGCACCGAGTACACAAACCATAACAGCGGCGGTCCCTGAGGACAGTTCCGGGAGAGGAACCCGGCCCCGGCGCAGCATCCCGCCGCCAAAATCCCTGCTGTGGCTCCATCCATTCTGAATCCCTTTTCCCTGTCTAACCACGCAATCATTTTCAGCACCCCCACAGACAGCGCCCACTGCAGGCTGAATGCCGCCATCCATACTACGGACATCATTCCGCCTCCCGGGACTTCAGCCTGGTTCGAAGTTCCTCCAGCACATTTCCCTTCACAGTCAAGGTAGCCAACCGGGGATGCTGTTCTATATCCGTGTCCTGTTTACAGGCCCTGACCGTAATCTCCATCACCGCCTCCGGTGTTCTGAGGGGGATCATAAACTCCAGTTTCTCTTCCTTTACAAAATCCGGAATATCGTATTCGTACACCCGGTTCAGTGAAGGATCCAGCGTCGTCATCTCCTCCGGAAACACCACCTGAACACGGTCCACATATCCCACGGCAAGAATAGTCAGAATACCGCTCTCACCAGCTTTGAATACGGGATCATGGGGTTCCAGCATCCGCTCCAGCTTCACATGCAGGGAAAGACCCTGCTGCTGGCTGCTGACCACCGCCTCATTCCCCACATGGTCCAAAGCATGGGCAACCACCGTAAATGTACCGCAAAACAGGGGATCCTCCCGGGAAAATGTCATTCGGATCCTGCCCGTTCCTTCGTCCTCAAATCTCTGGCTGCCTCCATTGTCCTGATTGTATACCTCCACATAAAACGCTGCCAGCCCGCTGCCCTGATCCGAAGCCGTCAGCTCCAGTTCCATCACCCCGGGCTCCATTGTCCCTTCTCCCCATCCTCCGACATTATCAGCTTCCTCCAACTGTTCCATGCCGCAGATGTCAGGAGGACTGGCATCTGCCTCCAGCCAGATACTGCCCTGCAGGTCCTGTGCATAATCCGAAAAAACCATTTCTCTTCCAGTTTGAACTGCTGCTATGGGTGTAAGGCGAATCCGGTGCCCGTCCAGCTGCTCCGGCACATACAGCTTATGAGATATCTCCAGATTCCTGCACCTGTCGCTGCGCCGGACCACCGTGTAAGCCCCATCCCTGACGCAGGGTTTCCCCTCCGAGATCTTCTGTAGCTGTTGTGCCGGATAGGTGAAACTCCCCGGGGAAATATCGCTTCTGGCGGGAACCACAGTCCCCACCCTTCCCTCACCGCCCTCTTCCGTCAGATCTTGGGCATCCACAA
This sequence comes from Lachnospiraceae bacterium, assembly GCA_022797535.1. Classification (GTDB taxonomy): domain Bacteria; phylum Bacillota; class Clostridia; order Lachnospirales; family Lachnospiraceae; genus Acetatifactor. Next base: position 6,518 of record JAAWKU010000053.1, read on the forward strand.
ACAGATGAGTAATCTGATAATCCGCTCTGGCCGGACCGCATAGGGCGCCGCCATAAGAAATTTCAAATGGAGTTCCCTCCCCTGCCCTTACAAAATAAAAGTTCTCCTCCCGGGCATGCCATATGTTCTCCGCCTGCATCATCCGTATGGGTTCCGTTCTCACCGGCCATGCCACCACTGTCTGGCTGGAAAGAGGGATATGCAGGGTTTCTCCCAGGTTCCCTGCTTTGTCCTGAGCTGCTATATGTAGATATTGCAGACTTTCTCCCACCGTCACGTTCAGAATGGGGCGTTCCCCCGGATCCCCATGCCACCCATGAGATTCCTTTACCCTCGTCTCTGGGTTGTCGTCCACCACATAGCGGTATCCCTGAACCTGTGTCTCCAGCAGATTGACCGTGACATTGGAATCACAGATCAGTCGGTCCGACCCCAGGGGAAAAGACTCCACCTTATGGTAGTATACAGTCCCCGTATCCTGCGGCCTGGCAAAGGATACCTTTACCTGGTTTTCCTCTGTGGCCGTAAGCCGTACCGTGTCCGCCTCTATCTTCTCCGGCTTTCCCATGTCCCGGGCAGAGACACCGTTAAGAAAATTGCTCTCCAAATACCCCAGGGCGGTGGAAACAATCTGCAGAGATCCGTTCCCTTCCCGATATCCTGCCTGATCCAAATAGCTGCTGCCCGCCTTCACATTGATAAAGTTGGAACCGCCATAGGCAGGCAGAGAACGCAATACCTGCCCCTCTTCCATGCCGCAGATATAGTTCTCCTCTCTTCCGCATCCGGAAGCATATCCTTTGAGGGTAATACACGCCGGCGGCCTGTTCTCATCATAATCCCTGCCGCATTGATTACAGATATTCCTGTAAAAAGTGGCCGTATGGCCCGGACAAATATAACTGCCGCAGCGCACGCAGAAGCACAGACTGCCGTCCTCTCCTCTGTTGCCGTAATAAAAACTACTGCCTTTCTTCTCCCTTCGAAAAGATGTGCTGCCACAGGTCACCTCTACCGTGTAGCATCCGCCGCCCTTCAGCGCGTCTCCCTCATGCAGATGGCGGCAGCTTTCGTCATGAGTATGCGTCAGCAATATGCCTCCGCTGCCGCCACGATATCCTCCACCACCGCCAGCCATGCCCTTTTCCCCGGCAGGCCCTTCCACATTTTTTCCGGCAGAACCGCCCTCCATGCCATCCAGCGCCTCTGTGGCACCTCCGCCTCCTCCGGCCACCAGGAGCAGCCCCTGACGGTCCGAAACCAGTTGACTGCTGCCACCCCCTGTGCCGTAAGCCGTGGCGCCTCCGCCCCTATGATACCCGTTTTGTCCCCCCAGTTCATACGAAAGCAGTTCCCCCTGAGAGAGATAAAAGATCCCCTGAACCAGGCCGCCTTTCCCTCCCCGAAGTTCCCCGCAGTTCCCTCCTTGGGCGCCGGTGAGGGTAATTCGGTAAAATCCGGTGTAGGGCACCTGATAACTGCCCTGTCTGCCGGTATAGACCATGTTGCGGGAAACGCCGGAGCTGAGGCCTATATCCGTGGCAGAGTTGATCTGCTGCCAGGATTCCCCTTCCCTTCGTTGATACAGTTTATAACTCTTTCCTCTGTTGTCCCGCTGGCTCCAATTCAGATTCACCGCTCCCATTCCCTTGTTGGCGCTGTAATTATCTCTGGCTTGAAGCTGCAACTCCACCCAGCCTGCGTACAGAGTCATATCCTCCCAGGGTATGAAATTGTCCCCGGCTGCGCCTGCGGGACGGGTGCAGGAGGCGTCATAATACCAGCCGCCAAAAGACTGCCCCGGCTTCCGGGCCTCTGGCAGGGTAATGCTCTGCATGGTATAGCTGGCTGTTACTTTATCTTCCCAACCGTCCTCCCCCAGATAATAATAGGTATTACCCTCCAACCGCCCGCGAAAAGGCAGCGTCATGCTCCACTCCCGGAAGATCCGGCTGCTGACCATACTCGCCACCGGCTCTCCCCCTCTGGTGTCAAAGGAAACACTGTATCCCCGGGGAGGAACCAGTTCTCCCTCCTTCAGAGCACAGGAACTTCCATAGTCCCCGGGCCGAATGGTGATCCCCCGGTGATTTTCATAACTGCCCCCCGCAGGATCAATGCACAGCGCTGATTGGGTTCGAACCCACTGGGCGTACAGCACCACCTGCCCGCCCTCCTGATCCGACAGATCATATATTCTTTCTCCGTCTCCGTAGCTGTGCCCCGTTCCGTCCGGGCGGGTATTCCAGCCCGCAAAACGATATCCCACTCTTTCAAAGCCGCACAGGGTCAGGTTAGTCTGGGGCGTAACTTTCCTGCCCTCATACATCTCAGCGTTATGATACATATGCATGCTGGGAATCATATAGCCGCTGCCCCCATTGCTGTCATAGATCACCTTATACCGATTGGCAGAAACTGCCTTGCAGCTGTGAGGCATAATCTCTCTGGCCTGTTCCAGGTTGCTGCACCAGGGACAGAGATAATAATATCCGGTTCCTGTGCGCAGGCTTTGAAGTCCCCCCGCCGTGTCCGCACTCATATACATTATAAAATCCGTGACATATTCCCCACAATCCCGGCAATAACTTCTCCACCCGGAATAGTAATTCCGCAGGCATTTCTGCCTTCCGAAATATACCCCGTGAAAGGACGCGGACTGCCCGTAGGAATTGTGAATACATTTCCCGTAGGGATGCTCCACCTTCCAGTAGGATATGGGAATATCTCCTGTACGCTTCCAGTGATAAATATGTTCCCCTGTTCCCGCCGTCAGCGGAGCACCCCCCTCCTGCACATGTACGGTGGTTCCCTTCTCATACCATACAGTGGAGGTTTCCCCGCTGTTGGTGGTAAAAGCCCTGCCGTCAGGGCTGTAGCTGATCCGTACCCCGCTGCCCGCCTGCGCGCCGCAGCACAGCCCCCACAGCAGCAGGCACAGCAGCAGAAGAGCAATTCCATTTCTAAGCCGCCTCACTCCCATAGCTTTACCACCCGCAGAGAACCTTTGTACAACTCACTGTAGAAAAGTCCCGCGTCTCCTTCCTCCAGCAACACATTGATCCTGGCGGCGGCAGATATGGTATCCTGGGGCGGGATCAGATTCCCTGAGGAATCAAACGCCTGATGCACTGTCACATCCTCCCAGATCAGATAAGCCTGTCCCAGTTCCTCGTCCACCGTATATATATGGATGCGGTCTCCGCCCCGAAGGATGCCGCTGGCCAGCTGGTACAGGTCCTCCGCCCTGCACCCGGCTATCACAGGGTGATCCAGCGCTGCCAGGCAGTCCCCCGTATCCCGGAACATGGTATGGGTGGCCATGCTTCCCAGAGGGATGGTAATGGCCGCCTGGCTCCCCACCAGCGTTTGAAGATCCGTCACCGCCCCCTGGGGAATGTGGCGCACATCCACCTGTTCCTGCCGGAACAGGCCGCCGATGTTATCCGCCGTCAATTCCGTCCCCTTCTCTAATGTTTCCGTCAGAACCCAGCACCCCGCTTTTTCATAGGCGCTCAAAACATTTTTTTCCACATTAACCAATACCGTATATGTAACCAGCGCCGCCGCAAACGCAGCCAGCACAAGTCCGGGCAGGATTCTTTTCCGCCCGCTTCCATCCCTGTGTCTCCCATGGGATTCCCGCTCCTGTCCCTTCTCCATTTCTTTTTGTCTCCTTCTATTCATCCCGCTCACACCTCACTACATCCACGCTTTTCTCCTTATCCCCGTCTATGATGCATCCCATAAGGCCCATGACCTGGAACTCCACCCGGCTGTATATGGTGGTATGCTCCACCACAATCCCGTCCGGGGTCCGAGCCTGTCCCAGCGGAGCCTTCTCCTGTCTCAGGCAGTTCCCCTCCCCGTCGTAGACGGTGGCATACACATCCCGGTCCGACACATTATAGACAATATATTCCCTGATCCGTACTTTTCCCGCCAGCAGTTCCTCTCTGGTACTGAATCCCTCCTCGTCAAGAGCCAGGTTGTACTGCAGCGCATCCCTGTAGACCCGGAACGCATTCCGGGTATCCTCGATCTTAAGACTGTGGCTTCTGCCGTATTCCTCCACATCGATTAATGCCGACGCCAGGCCGGACGCTGCCAGAGCGTCCTCCACACAGGCTCCGGCAACCATACAGGCATAGATTCTGAACTGAAACAGCGCCACCATCAGCACCATCAGGAAGAAGAACATGGCCGCCACCACATCCACCTGGCCCCGGCTGGCAGGCAGCCCTTTCCCGCCGGGCTTCCCAAAGCTAATGTTTGGCAGTGGACATGCGCGTCTCCTCCACGGGCACTTCCCGGGCTGTAAAAACCGAATGAAACAGATCATGTTCCCCTCCCCTGATTCTTCCCTGTAAATTCCCCCGAATGCGCAGGATGACGGAATCTCCATATTCCACCGGGTTCACGGTGCTTCCGGTGAGGTCGATCCCCCGCAGTCCGATGGTCTGCAGTTCCGCCAACATCTGGTTTTTGTCCCCTTCCGTCAGGCACCCCACAGTCTCCATCTTCAAAATATAGCATCTGGCCACCTGACTGATCTGCCCTTTTCTCAGCAACAGATCGCTGCAGTAAAAATATGCTGTTACCACAATGGACATGGCCAGGATGCAGAGACATACCGGCAGAAAATCCAGCACGGATCCTTCCCGCTTCCCTCTCATGGCCGCCTCCTAACCCAGGATCCCGGTGGCCTTGGCCGTCAGGGCATCCACTATGGTGTTGAGAAACACTTCCAGCTTATCCTTCATCACCACACATAGCAAAAGGGCGATGATACACAGTCCCACCGTCACCAGCAGTCCGTCAATACCGCTGCTCTTGCCCGCCAGAGCGGGCCACAGCCACCCCTTCCGAAGGCACCTGGCCGCTCCGGCCTTTCCTTTTCTCTCATAGTCCTTATGGTTTCTGTTACAATTTAAGCGATGTACTTTCTTCATTTTTATCTCCTTCTTAGTTATTCCGCTTCTCTTCCGCCGCGCAAGGCCCGATATTCCCATGACCCGCCAGGATGCGGCGCTTTTCAGTAGAAACAGCGGTCACGGGCGCAGCGCTTTCCAAAAGAGAAACTGGTTGACAGTTTTCAATTCCAGAACCCATTGTTCAGGAACATATATTCCACACAGGCATACAGAACCACTGCGATGATCGCGGCAAAGATACCCAGTTGGTAAAATGTGATGCTACGGTCCAGCTTTTCCTTTCTGCGACCCTGCAGCGTCAATTCCATATCCTTGATCTGATCCGCTATGTCGCCCAGCAATTCCACCGCCTGCCCCGACTCCATGGCCTGCAGAATGGTGATGCACAGGGAATCAATATAGCGGTTGTCAAACAGACCTTGAAAACGTTCCAGGGCCTGATCCAGATCCGCTTTCATCACGATGTCGCCTGACAGTGCCTGAAGCCCGTCCCGCAGACGGATCTGTTTCACGCTGCCATACACTTCCGCCAGAGCGTCCGTGACAAAAACTCCTGCCCGAATCTGAGTAGCCAGCGCATTGTAAACCAGATTTAATTCCGCCAGCATGGCCTCGTTGTCCCGGCGGTTCATGCGCTCCAGCAGTAGTCCCGGCAGACAGGCCGCCAGCACGGCTGCTGCAAGCCCTGCCGGCAGTCCCCAGCCCAGACCAATCAGAAAGCCCAACCCGGCCATGGCCAGACTCAGGGTCAGATAGCTGACGGGATTGATCCATTTTCCATAGTGGTAAGCTGCACCTTTTACCCTCAGATATTCCTCCCACTTCCCGTAGTCCCACCATCTACCCTTTCTGCGGCGGGCATGCATGCAGAACATGTCATAAGCCCGAAGCACCACCTCCCCCGCCTGCCTTCCGGACATGAGACACAGCCACTCTGCGCCGATCAGCAATGCCGCCGTAAGTTGTATCCCCCGGAGCATCCTGTGTATTGTAATATAGTCCATATTTCTCCTTATCTCTCTACGGCCTATTGTTTTTGTAGCCGTACCCGCCTATTGATTCAGCAGTTCCACTGCCCATTGACTCACTAGCCTCACCCGCCTATTGATTCAATAGCCCCACTGCCTATTGACCCAGCAGCCCCTCCTGCCTACTTGATTCAGCCGCCCCTCCTGCCTATTGATTCAGCAGCCTCACCCGCCTATTGACTCAGCAGTCCCCACTGCCTATTGACTCAGTAGCCCCACTGCCATTGACTCAGCAGCCCCTCCTGCCTACTGGTTCAGCAGCCTCACCTGTCTGTAAAACAGCAGCAATATCACACCGATCACCGCCAGGCAGCCGATACCCGGCGGCGTATGAAACATGATTTCCGACAGCGGGATACCCACCAGGGATTCCATGGCTTTCAGGATCACTACAGTCATGGCCCCCAGGATCAGAATATTGATCCAGGCCTCCCTGATCAGGGCTTTCCGCTCCTGCCGCATCCGGGCGTATTCCCGGAGGGACCGTCTGCTCTGAGACACCAGCACTTTCAGATTCGCCGAGTATCGCAGGCTTACCTCCAGGTTCCTCACCAGTTCCCGGAACTTGGGGTGCTCCAGCTTCTCCGCCATGGCCAGCAGGGCCACACTGGTGTCGCCGGAAGTCTGTGCTTCATAGTAACAGGCGTCCAGCACACCCCGCAGGGGCTCCCCCATATAAGGGCTGACCTGTCCCAGCACCGCCGTGATCTCCCCGGAAGTGATGCTGTAATTGCCCAGAAAATCCAGGAATTTCATCAGATTTTCATCCGTGGAATTGTAATTGCGGCTCATGCGTTGGTTCAAACCCGCATGAACCAGCAGCCATAGTCCTCCCGCTGCCAAAAGAGCCCTGTGCCAGGCCGCCCCCAGAAGCAGAGCCAGAAAGTAAGCTGCCATGCCCCCCATCAGGTTGCCCAGTATCCAGAATTCCGGCGTCAGAAAGGGAAAACGCCTGGTGACGCCGCTGTACAGCAGCCGCTGTTCCATGCGCTGCCAGAAGGTTCTCTTTCCCCGAAGGAGTTGCAGACTGCGCCGGTTATCCTGTACCCTTTTCGCCGCAGCGGCCTCCAGGGATCCATAGGCCCTGCGCCATAGCTGACCCAGAATGCTCTCCCGCCTGATCCACAAAAACAGGGCCACAAAACCGGCTCCCAGCTCCCCCAGCAGCAGTATTTTAATACAATCGCTCATAATCCATCTCCCTAGTCTCCCGGTTCCAGCCCCGGTTGACAAATACCTGCTTCACCCTGTATTTCTCCATAAAAACCACCGTTGTAAAGCATTCCATCATTTTCATCAATTCCTCCCTGGCATAGCGGCTGCCATACATGGCGTAATCCACCAGCTTATCCACAGCCCTGTCCGCAGAGGGCGCGTGCAGAGTGGCTGCGCAGAGTTGTCCCGTATAAGCCGCATTCAGCAGGTACAGCGCCTCCTCCCCCTTTACCTCGCCTACAATGAAGAAATCCACATCCATAGTCAGTCCCGCTATGCTGATATTCTTCAGATCATAGCTGACCTGACACTCCCCGCCGCCCGGCAGGGAGTGCAGGAACATCATGTCCGGGTGGCGTTTGGTGGTCAGTTCATCCGCCTGCTGGGTCACCAGGATCGCCATGTCATCAGGCAGCGTCTCCTTCAGCGCGTTGAGCAATGTGGTCTTGCCGGAGGAATTGCCGCCGCAGATCAGTGTAGAACCGCCCCGGAAGCGGCAGATCAGAAGTTCCGCCAGCTCCTGGTCCAGCATCCCCCGGCGTATCAGTTCCTCCATCTCCGGAAAGTCCCTGGGTACCTTGCGGATACACAGATAGGGTTCGCTGTAAGTGTTAACCAGAGGCATGGAGACTGTAAAGCGCAGAATAAATTCAGGATGACTGTCCGAATCCGTAAACCGCTGAATGGCATTGAGATTGGAGATATTGACCTGGTTTTTGGTGGCCACATAGTCCACAAACTGCCGGTATTCCCTCTCTGACTGGAAGCGGATGCCGGCATCCATACGCCGACCCTGTCTTTTGACCCGGATATTATCATGACTGACAATCCGGATGTCAGAGATCTCTCTGTCATCGATCAGAGGAGATATCCGGGAATAGCCGAAAATATACTGCTCAAACAGACCTGTCAACTCTCTGGCCTGCTCCGGGCTCACCCCGTAAGTAAGCCGGACGTACTGGACAGCCTCCCCCAGAAAGCTCTCCCTGCTGATCAATCCCTTTTTCATCTGAATCAGGGAGGGCTGCTTCCTGGCGGAATAATCCTCCACCAGCCTGCCCAGCAGTTCCGTCAGATCCGCCTTCGGAATACCTGCCGAATCTGCTGTTTCATTTTGTTCTGTCATGTAAAAAAATCCGTCACCTTACCTTTCTCTGTGATGTTCTTTTCCTTTTGCCTGTGCAAAAAGAAAGCGTCTGTGCCTTCACGCGTTCGTCAACGCATGAACTCACTCCTGGTAACCGTAATTCATTTCTCCTGGTCTGGGTAATATCCGATATCTGAGATTTACCTGAAAACTGATTTGCCCTGGGAAGAAACAGACATTCCTCCCTGTCCTATATAGGGTATTTCATAAGATACTCTTTTTTCTATATTTTGTCAATAGAAATTACGAATTATTTTAAAATTTATGAAAATGTGACACTTAAAAAACCATTTTTCGCATGATAAAGTCATGTAGACATATAAAATATGGCCACGTTCCATGAGTACAAAGAGCCAATTTAAATATATCCCCGAGGTGAAACCTATGAAATTTCTGGCAAATGACATCGCATTCCAGACAAATATTCTGGCCCTGAATGCCTCTGTGGAAGCCGCCCGGGCCGGAGCCGCCGGAAAGGGCTTCTCAGTGGTGTCGGAGGAAGTCAGGAATCTGGCGGCCAAATCCTCCGAAGCCGCAAAAAGTACAAGCGCCCTGATCAACCGCTCCATACAGGACGCCAACACAGGCACAGAATCCACCAAACATGCCATCTCTACGATGCAGTCCATCAATGAGTGCATCCAGTCTATCAAGGCGCTGATGGATGAGATTACGCTTACCAGCGTGAGCAGTCAGAGAAGATCGTCTCTGTGGAGGGACAGATCAGGGAAGTCTCCAAAGTCGTACAGGCAAACTCTGATGCCGCCGAGAAAAGCGCCCAGGTTTCCAACGAGTTATCCACCCAGGCGAGAACACTGAATCAGTTGATCAGCCAATTCCGCATTCAGTAAGGTTCCGGGAGTTCCCGGCTCACTGCAGCGCCACAAAATCCTGCCAGGGCATGGGCCTGTAAAACAGATATCCCTGTGCTTTTCTGCAACCGCATTCCAGCAGAAATTCCTTCTGCTCCTCTGTCTCCACGCCTTCCGCAATGATGTTTGTCTCCAGTTCCTGGAGCATGCGGATGGTGTGGCGGGTCACGATGCGGCTCTTCCTGTTGACCTCCAGATCCCTGATGAAAGCCTGATCCACCTTGATCTCGTCCATGGACTGATTTTTCAGCATATTCATACTGGAATACCCTGTGCCGAAATCGTCCATGGAAGTGGTAAATCCCCTGCTCTGCAGGGTCTCCAGCTGCCGGTACATCCCCTGCTCATCCCACAGAAAGGCGCTCTCCGTCAGTTCCAGAGGCACATAGGCGGGCGCCACATGATACTCTTGGCTGAGCCTGCACAGGGTGTCGCAGAATCCCTTGTCATAAGCGTGCACACGGGACACATTTACCGAGACAGGCACCGGCTCCCGTCCCTCTTCCAGCAGTTTGCTCTGCATTTGAAACACCTGTTCCCACATATAGATATCCAGATCAATCACCAGACCGTTCTTCTCCAGCACTGGCAGGAACTCCCCCGGAGGAATCACGCCGTGATCCGGGTCCACCCATCTGACCAGAGCTTCTCCGCCGATGATCTGACCTGTGGCCATGTCCACTTTAGGCTGTATGTACAGGGCGAACTCCCCGTTTTTCAGGGCCGCCACAATATTGTTCTCAATCTGCTTCTCCAGCATCTGCTGTCTGCGCATCTTCTCATCAAAGAAAGCATAACTGGCATAAAATTTTCCCTTGATGGTATTCAGCGCCGTGGTGGCGCAGTCCTTGAGATAGCTGACGGCAGGAGACTCGCCCTGGGCTGTGGCAATGCCGAAAGCAGGCAGCACTTTGCAGTCGATGGGGAACTCGTCCACCACCTTCTTGACCTGCATCACCAGATCCACCAGTTCCCGCTCCTCCCGGTAAGTGGTCAGCAGTACAAACACATCCGCCCTGGCATGGGAGGCGATCGTCAGAGGGCGCTCCTCTTCCAGCTTCCGGAAAGCCCCTGCAATGGACGACAGCAGTCTGTCTCCCACCGTTCTGCCACAGAACTCATTCACCGCCTTGAACTGGGCGATGTCCATGGCGATCACCGCATACTGTTCCCCGGGATGCTGCCGTATGATTTCCCCACCCAAATAGAAAAAAGAACGTAGATTCTGAAGCCGGGTCAGTGGATTCCTGTTATGTTCCACATTGTCCTCCGCCATCTTTCGCAGGGAATACAGGTACAGTTCCTGTTTGCCCTCCTCCGTTTTCTGCTTGGAGACATCTATTACATCCATCTGTTGACTACTGTTTTCCATAACAACCTTCTCATAAACACCGCTGAAATCGGAAGTTCCCGCGGTATCGTCTGTTCTGAAACACGAATTACGCACCATACATTGCTTTTAATTCACATTATAACCCAAATTTTTCAGAAAATCTATGATTATTTGGGGTATTTTCTCATATTTTCTAATATCACAATTTTGCAGTTGTATTTTTCTGTGTGGCAAGGTATACTGGTTATGTATGTGATGGGAAATACATTTTTGAAATAGATCGTAACATGGACAGGAGGGAAATGGATATGTTTATACTGTTGGCAGGCGGATTACTGGTGATTATTGTGGCTGTTATCGTGGCTGTGGTATCCTCCGTGGCCTCCGCAGTGGCCGCCGAATCGGACACCACGGAGTAGAGACACAGAGACCGGATTCTGCAAAACAGAAGCACGAAGGCCGGGCAACACAGAGCAGAAGCACAGAGACCGGATTCTGCACAATAAAAGCACGAAGGCCGGGCAACACAGAGTAGGGCACGGATGCCTGACATCCCCACGGGAAGGGCTGCTCCGCCGACTGACCGCATCAGTTGGCAGGCAGTCCTTTTTCCTCCCCGTTTTTCCCCGTGGTAATCTTCTTGATCCACTTCCCGCCTCTGAGCCGGAACACGCACCACACCGTCTTGGCAATCTGGTCTGCCTTCAGACAGGTATAGATCCAGAAAGCCGGAAGCCCCAGCACAAACCCGGCCAAAAGCCCCAGAGGGATGGACAGCAGCCACAGGAAAATATTGTCCGCCAGCATCAGCATCCGGGTATCCCCGCCTCCCCGCAGCACCCCTTTGGTCATGATGCTGTTGGTGGACTGGAAAATCATGATAAAGCCAATGGCATCCATGAGCTGCCGGGCCACCTCCGTGGTCTCCCGGGACATGCTGTAGGCCTGGATCACGGGGCCGCTGATCAGCCGGATCACCAGGGCGGCAAACAGCCCCAGCCCAAGTCCCAGCCCCAGGAAAGCATAGCCCTGGCTGAGGGCCTTATCCCGCTCCCCCTCCCCCAGGGTCTGCCCGGTGACAATGGCTCCCGCCTGGGCCACCCCCTGGGCCAGCACATTGCTCATCTGCTGGGTCACGCTGGTAACGGCGTTGGCCGCCACAAAAGCCATGCTCAGATGTCCCACCACCATGGCCACCGTGTTGTTCCCGATGGCCAGAATACCGTCGCTGACCAGTACCGGAATACTGATCCTTATGTATTCTCCCACCAGATCTCCGGTTTTCATAAAAAGATGCCTGATGCGGAAGCCGATGGCCCGGTCAAAGAAAAACAGGTATCCGCAGATCACTCCCGCCTCGAACACTCTGGCTATCAGCGTCCCCAGAGCGGCCCCCGCAATCCCCATCCGGGGCATCCCCAGCCTGCCGAAGATCAGACCATAATTGGCTGCCAGATTCACGCAGAACGCCCCAATGGATACATACAGCGGCATCCTCACCTGTCCCACGCTGCGCAGCACGATGGTGCAGACCAGGGACAATCCCAGAAAGAAATAGGTGGCAATGGAGTACTTGAAATATATAACCCCCAGAGAGATAATGGATTCCTCCGGGGTATACATCCCCATGACGGCGGCGGGCATGACCGCCGTGACAACGGCAAACAACAAGGCCAGCCCCAGTGTCAGGCGCACCATAATACACACAGTCTTTTTCAACGCCTCCGCCGCCTTTTGGGGCTCGTTCTCCCGCATCCCCCAGTATCTGGATACCAGCACAGAAGCCCCCATGCCCAGTCCCATACAGAAAATATGATAGATCGTGATAAACTGGTTGGCCAGGGAGGCGGCCGACAGCGCCTCCTCTGACAGTCTGCCCACCATGATGGTATCCAGCATGTTTACGCCTATGGTAATCAGACTCTGCAGCGCGATGGGCAGCGCCAGCGCCAACACCCTGAGATAAAATTTCCTGTCTTCTGAAAAGAGTTTCTTTATTATCCTGATCACATTCCCATCCTTTTTGCGTTATGCCGCCTTATACGGGGCTCCCGCTCTCAGCCTTCTTCCAGCATCCCGCCGATCTTATCAGTCAGCAGCCGAATAAAATCCGATTCCTCGTTGACTTTTGCCGCCGGACCGTCACCCGTGAAAACCATCTCCGCGCGGCGCTCCGGGGTGTAGGCCTCCCAGAGGGGCATATCACGGCCGTCTGCGTCCCGGCCGTTGGGATCTCCTGTGGCGATAAAGTTGGCCCAGTAATTGCACATCTGCCTGGCCAAATCATAATGCCTGCCCACAAAGGGCCGCCAGCATTTCGCCAGAGTCTCGAAAAAGAACCACAGATCCACGGAATGAAAGGTACCCGGATTGTCCCAGCCCGGAATATCCGGTCGGAAACTGTACAGATAGTTTTTCCTGGGGCGGCTTCCCCGGGCATTGGCCAGAAACTCGCTTCTCACGGTACAGCTGATACCGCTCACCGGCGCAACCCCCGTCTGTGTCCTGATATGGGCCTCCGGACAGGCCAGAAACCGGTCCGCATCCTGTCCAAAGATTCTCCGGGCCTCTCTCTCCAGTTCCTCTTCGTCCGCCGCCGGAATCTCATTGATGAATTCATCCCCGGTATTTCCCGCCATCACGGATACATCCACGCATTCTCCCGCAGCATACAGCACCAGGGGATCCCCCACGCAGAAACGTCCGTCCAGAACAGTGAACATGCCGGGATGGGACCGGGTGTACGCATCGTAGCGGTCTCGAATCAGGCCTGCGTCCAGCCCTCTGGCCTCTTCCAGAGTCTTTACGCCCAGAAAATCAAAAAACGCCTCTCCGTTTTTCTCCGCCTCCGATAGCTTTTCCGGCTCCCCGATGCCGCCTTTGCAGTAAGGGCTGCGGATCATGGCGCTCATAATCACCGCCCTGTGGAACAGCCCCTGGTTGTCTCTGCACGCCATCTGGGACAGGACGCTGCCGCCGCCTGCGGACTGCCCCGCAATGGTAACGTTTTCAGGATCTCCGCCAAAGGCTCCGATGTTGCGCCTCACCCAGCGAAGGCCCGCCTGCTGATCCAGGCTGCCAAAATTGGAAGGGGCCTCCGGCTGTTCCCGGGTGAGCTGGGGATGGGCCAGGAAGCCGAACACATTCACTCTGTAATTCACGGACACCACCACAATGCCTCTCCGGGCCAGCCGCTCCCCGTCAAACTCCATTTCCGCGGGATAGCCGCACTGCAGCCCGCCCCCAAAGAACCACACCAGCACCGGCCGCTTCTCCCCGGGATCCCCGGCTCCGGTCCACACATTCAGATACAGGCAGTCCTCACCCATGGCAATCTCCGGGTCCACATGCCATTCACGGCAGTAGATATCTGTCCCCAGTCCCGGCACATTCTGCATGGAAATGGGCGCGAACCTGTATGCCTCCAGTACGCCCTCCCAGTCCTGAACGGGCTGGGGAGCCCGCCATCTGTTTTCCCCCACGGGGGGCGCGGCGAAGGGTATTCCCCTGAAAGCCGTGATCCTGGGGTCCGCCGCCTCGATCCCCCTCACCAGTCCGTTCTCTGTCTTTGCTGTCCTGATCATAATGTCCCTCCGTTACTCGTTGCCTGCAGGCTGCTTCTTCATAATAATAACATTCCAGGACAGGGGTTTCACATGGGTCTTTAACAATCCCTTCTCAAATATCCCACCCTGATGAACTTCGGGCCTGATGCGGTCCGGCTCCTCATAGCTGTTCCCGCATTCCAGGTCATCACAGTAAATCTCCAGGTGTTCCTGGAAAGTGTATCCCTCAAAACCGCTCACATCCAGAGTCAGAGGATATTCTTTCTCCTGACTGCGGTTGATGACAAACACTGTCAGCCGCTCCTTCTCCCGGTCCCAGGCCGATGCCGCGTCTATGTAGTTGAGCCCCTCCTTACCGGTATACTGAGAAGTATCGTCAATGGCATATCCAGGCAGGTCAAAGGTCTCGCAGGCCACCGCCGTCCGCATGGAAATGCCCCGGGCGTACTCCATCATCTGTATAAAGACATAATGGGACGCGGATTTCCACACATGTTCCCGGTCAGCGCAGCAGAGCGCCCTGAGCCCCCCTGTCATGCAGCCGATCTTAACCCTGTCCGCATGGCGCAGGAACGCAAGCTGGATGGATGCCATGGACAGCATCTGCAGCATGTCTCCTCCCTGCCGGAAGCGCTCCGTCATATTGTCCGGGTCATGCAGGACGTATTTTTTGTCAGGATCAAATCTGTAGTGGGCCTCGATCATGTTGTGATAGCCATAGCCCGGATGCAGAGGGCTGTTGGGCCGGATCATGGCGCCGTACTCGTCGATGGAGAGCATCAGCTTCTTGGGGGAGCGGCATTTGGCCGCAACCAGATCGCAGAGCGCCACCTCCGTGTTGATAAAATCCTCATAGTAGGCCGCCCCGCCCAGCAGCGCCTTGATATCCCCGGGAGGCGCGCTGTGGTAGTGATGCATGGAAAGATAATCCACAGAGTCAAAGCACTCCTGCAAGACCGTCTCCTCCCACTGGGGATAGTGGTCCATAAAGGGGGCTGAGGAGGCGCAAACTGCCGTTTCAATCCTGCCGTCAATCCATTTAATGGCCTTGGACACTTCGTTGGCCCGCACCCCGTAGCCCCTGGGATCCTTATCCCAGGACCCAATCTGCCAGGGGCCATCCATCTCGTTTCCCAGATACCAGGTTTTTACATCGTAAGGTTTCTCATGGCCGTTCTTTCGACGCAGATCGGACCACCAGGTCCCGCCCTCATGATTGGTGTACTCCACCAGATCCATGGCGTCCCGCATGTCCCCGGTGCCCAGATTGATGGTATACAAAGGTTCCGTCTCCACTTTTTCCGCCCATTGCAGATACTCGTCATGCCCCACTTCATTGGTGATGTATTGATGCCATGCGGGATCAAGCCTGACCTTGCGCTGGTCCCGGGGACCTATGGAGTCTTTCCAGTTCCAGGCCGACACGAAATTGCCTCCCGGCAGCCGCACCGCCGGCATGTCCGTGGCCCGCAGCGCCTTTATAAAATCCTGCCGGAACCCCTGCCCGTCCGCCGTGGGATGCTTGGGGTTATACATGGTGCCGTTCACCATGGTGCCAATGGGCTCCAGAAAGGTGCTGAATAGCCTTGGGGATATCTCCCCCAGTTCATAGGATGGGTGTATCGTAATCTTCGCCTGTTCCGCCATCTCTGTCCTCCTATTTTAGTTCCGCATTTTCCCTGCAGCCGCACACAACGGTGATGCAGATACGGCCGCCAGGGCGTCCGTTTCTACATCAGCGCGCCTTTCGGGAATATGCTGTT
>JAAWKU010000054.1 GCA_022797535.1 Lachnospiraceae bacterium
TCTCTCTGCGCATCAGCCGCAAACAGCATGAATTGAATCTGCGGCAGATGGACGGGCGGCGAAAACAGGATTATTATGTAAAGCTGTCTACCGGCACACAGTATGTAAAAGAAAAAATGCTGTTTCGGTTGGGAGATCTCTTTGCCGGCCGCTGGAACGAACAGAACAGCAGGCTGAACGAAGAACAGTTTCAGTTTATGAGAAACCGAATGGGGTTGAAACTGGTTGGCGATATCGCCTCCCTGGCAGCCTTTTCTTTTTGCGTGGTTATGCTCCTGCTGCACCCTGCCACGGATGCCGCCCGTTTTGTCTCTCTGATGACTGCCCTGCTATCCATCCAGGGGGCATTCGGAACGTTTATTTCTTCCTGGTCCGGCCTGCGCGGTCAGCTGATGGATGATCGGGTAGTTTTTGAATTTCTGGAATCTGAAACTGTCATGATATCGCCAAAGGCAACGATGGATGAGAGGATTCACACCATATCTTTTGAAAATGTCACCTTTTCATATGCGAACGCATCTCAGCCGGTGCTGCGCGATATCAGTGTGGAACTGCATTCCGGTGAAACCGTGGCCATAGTGGGAGAAAACGGCGCGGGAAAAACCACGTTTATAAAACTGCTGCTGGGACTTTACCAGCCGGATGCAGGACGGGTTCTGTGTAATGGGCGGGAAGTTCACTCGTTGGACCGCTCTTCTTATTTTCGGCATATTTCATCCATTCTCCAAGTATACAATCGGTATCCGCTGACTGTCGCGCAGAATATCGACCTGTTTGCCAGGGAGGGGGAAAATCCCACAGAACGGGTTATGGGGGCGGCCAGACAAAGCGGAATTGAGACCTATGTGGAACAGCTGGCGTTCGGATACCAGACCCGTCTGACCAACCTTCGGGAAAACGGGGTGGAATTGTCCGGAGGCCAATGGCAGCGTCTGGCCATCGCCCGGGGGATTTATAAACCCGCCGACGTGTTTATCATGGATGAGCCGACTGCCGCTTTGGACCCTCTTCTGGAAACGGAGATTCTGGAGCAGTTTCTTCGAAGAGACTCGTTTATGCCGGAGGATACGCTAAAGATAATTGTATCCCACCGAATCGGCGTGGCCTCCAGAGCGGACCGCATTCTGGTATTCCGGGAAGGCCGGCTGGAGGAGATGGGGGCCCATGAGGAATTGATGCGTAAAAACGGGTATTACGCCCAATTATATTCCACACAGGCCAAATGGTATAAAAAGGAAGAGGAGAAGAGTATATGAAAAAGCAAGTTGCTATTTTCGGCAAGGTTCTACAATATAGTTTCTCCTCCAGCAAAATGCCGGCGGTTCTTCTGATAGTCGCGAATATTCTGCTGGGCCTGCTTTCCACTGTGCAGGTATGGCTGATCGGGCAGATCGTGGGAGCGCTGGGAACCGTAAACAGAGCCGCCGGTTCTCCGGGAGGGAATCTATCTGCCTGCCTGCCGTACTTATTGGGCTTGTTTGCCCTGCTATTATTGCAGAAGTTTCTTTTTTCCGCTATTCCTTATGGAAGAACCCGGTTGTATGCCCGGGCTAAAGAAAAGATGACGCGGGATCTCTTTGAGGCGGTGAACCGGGACGCGCCGGTTTATCAGGAATTGAATGATCAGCAAATCCGTTATGGCCGGGCAGGAGATTTTATCAACAGTAAATTTGAAATGAGCTTTCAATCCATTCTAACCTTGATTTCCGGTTTTACTTCCATGATGTCAGTACTGTTTCTCCTGGGAAAATACCACCTTCTGTTTCCGCTGGTGGCAGTGGCGACTTCTCTGCCGGTGGTGTTTATCCGGCTCAAACAGGACAAGGCCATGCATGCCATGTATAAGGAGCAGTACCCTGCCAACCAGCTGGGAGCCTATTACTTAAATGCGCTGACCACCAGAGACAGTCTGATCGAACTGCAGATCTTCGGAGCGGAATCACTGTTTCTGGACCGGTACCAGACCATAGCGAAAAACAATATCCGACAGAGGACAGGGTATTTTATTCGTCATGCGCTGCATGGAAATATGCTGGAAGCCCTGTCGATTCTGGCAGGCAATATTTTTTTGATCGGCTATGGTCTGTATTTGCTGTTTAACTGGCCGGGGGTATATACTCTGGATATGCTGTCCGTGATAATCACCGGCGTCATGTCTGCCCAGGAAGATGTGATAGGGTTCGCGTTCAATGGAAAATATATTGCGCAGGCCGTTATGTATGGAGAGGATTTCTGGGATTTGATTGATAATGTGCCGGACGGGGAGGAAACGACGACAAAGACCTCTGCCCCGCGCCATACGCTGGAACTCAGGAATGTATCCTTTCATTACCCGAACTGTAAGGACAACCGGCTGAAGGAGATCAACTTAACGCTGCGTCCGGGGGAAACCATAGGGGTAGTGGGGGAAAACGGAAGCGGAAAATCCACTTTAAGCAAGGTGCTTCTGGGCCTGTATACTCCCTGTGAGGGGGAGATACGGGTGGACGGCGCCGCCGTACCCCCGTCGGGACTGCCCTTTGACCATGTGGGATCGGTTTTTCAGGACTATGTCTGCTATGAACTGACGGCAGGGGAAAATATCTGGTTCAGTCTGCCGGATCAGGCACAGGATGCCGGAGAGATCCAACGGGCCGCCCGGGAGGCCGATGCTCATGACTTCATAGGGCAGCTGCCCTTGGGATATGATACCCCCGTTGGAAGCCTGCTGGAGAATTCGGTGCGGCTGTCGGGTGGGCAGTGGCAAAGGCTGGCGGTTGCCCGCGGCTTTTACGCAAGGGGATCGCTGCTGATCCTTGACGAGCCCAACGCAAGCATGGATGTGATGACGGAAGCTACAATATACCGGCAATATTACGAACAAATACGAAAAAGTGGTCTGATCGGTATTCTGATAAGCCACCGACTGGGATCCACCCGCTTCTGTGACCGGATCCTGGTATTAAAAGACGGGAGAATCGTGCAGGATGGTACGTTTGACGAACTGATTGAACAGGAGGGTTTATACAGGACTATGTACCAGGCCCAAAGCCAGTGGTATCAGGAGACGGAAGTTACCGGCACATAAGGGAGCCGCCGTTAAAAATTCCCATTTTCAATTTGACATCCTATATATAAAATAGTAAACTATACAATATGCTAAATTATTAAGTTTGTATTGTTTACGCAGAGAGTAATATTATCTGCAGTCGGTGGAAGGTGGGACAAGGCATGGCATTATTATCCATTGTGCTTCCCTCATACAATGAAGAGCAGAATATTGCGCGCACAGCCCAGGCTTTGTCTGGGCTGTGTGTGCAGGAACAGATAGAGTACGAACTGATCTTTGTCAGCGACGGATCCCGGGACGGCACATACCGGGAGATTCTGAAGGCGGCGGAGGCGGATCCCCGGGTCAAGGGAGTTCAGTTCTCCCGGAACTTTGGGAAGGAGGCCAGCATATTCGCAGGCCTGCAGATCGCCGCGGGGGACGCGGTGATCGTCATGGACTGTGATCTGCAGCACCCGCCGCAGACGATTCCCCGGATGTGGGAACTTTGGAATCAGGGATACGAGGTGGTGGAGGGGATCAAGACCAGCCGGGGCAGGGAGGGCTTTGTGCACAAATGCTTTGCCGGAGCCTTTTACAGGATCATGAGCCGCCTGATCAAGATGGATATGAATGCTTCCTCGGACTATAAGCTGCTGGACCGCAAAGTGGTGGACGTGCTGCTGGATCTGCCTGAGAAGAATACTTTCTTCAGGGCGCTTACCTTCTGGGCGGGATTTAAGACTGTCAGCGTGGAGTATCAGGTCCAGGAGCGGGCCTATGGGGAAAGCAAATGGTCTTTTTTCAGTTTGATGCGCTACGCCGTTGCCAATGCCACATCCTTCAGCACCTTGCCTTTGCAGCTGGTGACGGTGCTGGGAATGATATCCATCCTCTTCAGCCTGGCGCTGGCGGTACAGACGCTGGTCAAATATCTCACAGGTACGGCGGTGGAGGGCTTTACCACCGTGATCCTGCTGATTCTCATTATCGGCGGCTTTATCATGCTGAGCCTGGGGGTTATCGGCCATTATATTGCCCGGATCTATGAAGAAGTCAAGGGTCGCCCCAGGTATATTATCAGCCAGGTGACAGATAATGTGCATGGGAATGTGATCGGAAGCTGGAAGAGACGGGGCTGACGTGCCCGGCATGGGAAAGGAATTGGCCGGGATACCGGGCGGGAGGCGCATAGAAGATGAAAAAGAGAATTGTAAGCATAGAACTGCTGCGCATCCTGGCCATGATGATGGTGGTGATGCTGCACTACCTGTCCAAGGGGGGACTGCTCACCTCCCTCACGGAGGAATTCAGCGTGGGAGCCTATATCGCGTGGCTTCTGGAGGCGTTTTCCATCGTGGCGGTGAATGTGTATGTGCTGATCAGCGGTTATTTTCTGGTGGAGTCCGGCTTTAAGATGGGAAGGCTGGCGGAACTGGTGTGTCAGGTGCTGTTTTACAGTATTTTAATACCGCCGGTATTACTGGCGGCGGGGATCCTGGAGCCGGGACAGCTGACGGTGTACCGGCTGTTACAATATCTGCTTCCAGGCCAGATGGCGCATTATTGGTTTATTACGGCCTATGTTATCATGTATCTGTTCTCCCCCGTGCTGGCCGCAGGAGCCAGGCAGCTCAGCCAGAAGCAGCTGCGGAACATGATTTTGCTGCTGCTGGTGTTTTTCTCCGTCAGCAAATCGCTGCTGCCTGTAAAGCTGGAGGTGGACAACCTGGGCTACGACGGCCTGTGGTTTATTTGTGTGTTCCTGGTGGCGGCTTATATGCGCCTGTATGGAATCCCTTTTCTGCAAAAGGGAAAAAGGGCGGCGCTGTGCTATCTGGGAAGCTGTCTCCTGATTTATGGACTGACACTGGGGGTGAGGCTGGTCTATCTCCATACCGGGCGGCTGGGCAATTTTATCCATGCGCCCTATGACTATAACCATATTTTGAACCTTTTTGCAGCAATTTCCCTGTTTTACGCATTTTTTAATTGGAGACTGTCGGGGGAGAAGCCTGCGGGCAGGCTGATCCTGGGGGTGGCTCCCTACACGCTGGGGGTATATCTGCTGCATGAGCATGTGGAACTCCGAGCGCTCTGGCCTCACTGGCTGGGGGCCACCCCGGAGAGCAGTCCCTGGGCGCTGGTGGCGCGGGCATTTTGCAGCGTGCTTCTGGTATTCACAGCGGGTATCCTGGTGGATATGGCCCGGGGAGCCCTGTTCAGGGCGGTTCGGAAACTGGGACACAGATGGCTGCGCCCCAGGGAGATGCGGAACTCTTAATAAGGAGATTAGAGATGATTACATTTAATGTGCCGCCCTACACGGGCAAGGAAATGGAGTATATCAGGGAGTGCGTGGAGAACCGGAAGATCTGCGGCGACGGGCCTTATACCAAAAAGTGCAACGAGTGGATTGAGGAGAAAACCCACACCGCCAAATGCCTGCTGACCACCTCCTGCACCCACGCCACGGAGATGGCAGCCCTGCTGGCCGGGATCCAGGCGGGGGATGAGGTGATCATGCCTTCCTATACCTTTGTGTCCACAGCGGATGCTTTTGTGCTGCGGGGCGCTGCCCCGGTATTTGTGGACATACGGCCGGACACCATGAATCTGGACGAGAACCTGATTGAGGCGGCCATCACGGACAGAACCCGGGCTATTGTCCCGGTTCATTACGCCGGCGTGTCCTGTGAGATGGATAAGATCATGGAACTGGCGGAAAAATATCATCTGACGGTGATCGAAGATGCGGCTCAGGGAATCATGTCCACTTACAAGGGCAGGGCTCTGGGCACTTTCGGGGCCTATGGATGCTTCAGTTTCCATGAGACCAAGAACTTCAGCATGGGCGAGGGCGGCGCTTTGCTGATCCGGGATGAGGAGAATATCGAGGACGCAGAGATCATTCGGGAAAAAGGGACCAACCGCAGCAAGTACTACCGGGGGCAGATTGACAAGTATACCTGGATCAACTACGGTTCCTCCTATCTGCCCAGCGACATGAACGCCGCTTATCTGTACGCCCAGCTGGAGATGGCAGAGGAGATCACTGCGGCCCGTATGGCCTGCTGGGATCGGTATTATGCCAATCTTCTTCCCCTGGCCCGGGCGGGACGCATCGAGCTCCCCGCAGTGCCGGAAGGCTGCGTGCACAATGCCCATATGTTTTATATCAAAACCGGGGATATCGAGGAGCGGACGGCGCTGATCTCTTATCTGGAAGAGCGTCAGGTACACAGTGTGTTCCATTACATTCCGCTGCATACAGCCCCGGCGGGTCTGAAATTCGGCCGTTTCCATGGGGAGGATCGTTATACTACCAGGGAGAGCGAGCGCCTGCTGCGGCTTCCCATGTTCTACAGGCTGACATTGGACCAGGTGGATTATATCTGCAGCCAGGTGCAGGCGTTTTATGAATAGCAGATGAGAGAGAATCGTTGAGAAATAAATTGCGACATAATGGAAGTTCACAGGGTGTAACAGCTTCAGGATCAGAAAGGCAGATAGATGCGGCGATTGGGTAAGCATACGCGGGGGGTGCTGCAGGCGGCGCTGGCCTGCGGCATGGGCGTCCAGATTCTGTTGGGCCTGGCCTGGCTCATGCAGAATATGGGAGGTCTGCAATATTTTCAGGAGAGCAGGCTGCTGCTGGCGGGAGAAAGCGGGGAGAGCGGCTTTTACAGCGGTGTTTTGTACAGGGGGCTGGCGTCCCTGCTGTCTCCCTGTCTGTGGCTCCTGTATGGAATCCAGCTGACGGCGGCGGTTGGGGCGGCCTATGAGCTGACATGCTGCCTGTTTGGAAGGGAAAAAAAGGCGCTGTGTCTGTTCAGCGCATTGGCGCTGGTCACTTTTCCCCAGGCCATGCAGTGCCATTTGGCCGTGCTGCCCTGGTCTCTGGGAACTTCTCTTTTGCTGGTGGAGACTGCTCTGTGGAGGAGGGCCTGGGGCCTGCTGTCAGGGCGGGGCGGAGAAGCGGCCCGGGGAGCAGACGGGGAGAATGGGATACCCCGGGCGGCGGTGAGGCTGGCCGTTGCTTTGCTGCTGGGCTGGCTGCTGCTCTTGCTGCTCCTGCCCATATATGCCTGGTTTGCGCTGCCTCTGCCCGGGGCTCTCCTGTGGAAGCTGGGAAAGAGATGGGGAAGAAAGGGCAGAATAGCCCGGGTCCTGACGGTACTGGCTCTGGTTTTATGCAGTATTACGGTGAACTGGGGCTGGAATCCCGCCCAGTGGAACCGAAAATTGTCCACGGCGGCCCTGAGCCGCACGGGCTGGCCCTATTTCCAGCACAGTTACCAGGTGTTCCCCCAGCCCCTGCACGATGACATCGGATTGGTCATAGCCAGGGATGTATCCACCTACGCGGACGGGGTGGAGCGGGTGCTGATCCCCCGATTGGAGGAACTGTACGGCGCCGGGGAGACATCCGCCAGGCTGTGGGAACTGGCGGGAATCTGTTTGCGGGATAACCTTAAAGCGGACGCTAAGAATGTAATATGGGACATGGCGGCCTATCACGCCGCACCGCCCATTCTGGCCATGCAGCTCAAGGGGCGGGCCTACGATTCCTATAGCGGCATCAACTACCAGCAGATGAAAAGCAGGGCGCCTCTGCTTACCAGCTACTATGTGACCTATGGCAGCAGATGGTGGTGGGCCATGTTGGGACTGGCGGCAGCCGCCTGGGCCTGTGGGTGGCTGCCGGGGGGGCTGTATTGGAAGAAAGCCGGGCGGCAGCCGGATTCCGGGGGCGGCGAATCACTGGGCCCGGGGAAAACCCCCGGCCTGAGTCTGGGGAGCCGGGGACGCCGGTTCCTGGGATGCTGGCTTCCTGTGCTGGCAGGCGGGGAGTGGATGATCCTGCATTTTGTGCTGTGCGGCAGCGGCATTATGGATTATAAAAAAACCTTATGGGTGACGGCCCTCTGGTATCTGGCGGCGCTTTGGCCGCTGGCAGGGGGAGAAGGGAGCAGCGAATGGCAATCGTAGCGGGCTGTCTCATACTGTGCATATGGCTGGTGGGAATCCCCCTGCTGACGGGGGCTGTCCCGGCATTTTTTTTAAAGCCGGGAAAACTTTCTCTGGCGTTTATGTGGACCAGCGGCTATATGATATCCTGGGCCCTGTTCCAGCTGGTGACGGTTCCTCTGGTGCTGCTTGATGTGAACCAGGGATTTGTGGTGGTGGCGAAGCTGTTCGCAGGGGCTTCCCTGGCGCTGGCGGCGGCGGGAGCCCTTCTGCTGATCCGTTCCCGAAGGCATGGGGGCCGGCGGCTTTCCCTGGTCAGGGGAGAGAACGGCGGCAGCAGGCAATACCGAGTATACTGGGGGATTTTTCTGGCCCTGGCGGCTCTTCAGCTGGTGCTGGCGGTGGGGATGACATATCAGGACGGTGACGACGCCTATTATGTGGCCATATCCACCCTGACAGAGAGCAGTAATACATTGTATGAACTGATGCCCTATTCCATGGGAGCCACAGGTCTGGATCTGCGACATGGACTGGCGCCCTTCCCGGTGTGGATCGCCTTTCTGGCCAGGATATCCGGCCTTCCGGTGGCAAGCGTGGCCCATGTGGCGGTACCTCTGGCCCTGATTCCCACCACTTATCTGATTTTTTATCAGATAGGCAGGCAGCTTTTCGGAAAAAAGAAGGAGAGTCTGCCGCTGTTTTTGTGCTTTACGGCGCTTCTGGTGATCTTCGGCAATTATTCCCTCTATACCGCGGAAAATTTTATGTTGGCCCGCAGCCGCCAGGGCAAGTCGGCTCTGGGATGCATTGTGATTCCCATGGTGCTGCTTCTGTTTTTCCTGATTCTGGATGGGGTGGAGAAGAGACAGGGGAGACAGTGGGTGCTGTGGCTGCTGCTGGGAGCGGCTGTGACGGCGGCCTGCCTGTGCACTACTCTGGGCACCATGCTTATGTGTATGATGTTGGGGGTGACGGGGCTGTGCGGCGCCCTGGCCTATCGCAGACCTGGGCTGGCGGTGAAAACAGGGTTGTGCTGTATTCCGGCGCTGGCTTATGCGGCATTGTACTTTATGATATAGTAAGGGAATGGGCGGAACTCTGAGCGGGACTTTAATATAGAAGATAGAAGCAGGAGGCGGAAGTCATGTGGAAGATGATAACGGAACTGTTTCAGGGCTTTATGGGGACAGGGCTGATCATGGGATGGTATCTGCTGGCGCTGGTATATCTGTGGTTTGCCGAGAAAAAACGGCGCAGGCGGGTCTTGCTGGTCTATGCGCCTCTGGCAGTGTTGGCACTGTATTTCAATCCTATTTTTGCCCGTCTGGTATACAGGGCGGTGGGGGATGAGATCTATTACCGCATCCTGTGGCTGCTGCCGGTAACCATTGTGGTGGCCTATGCCATGGCAGATCTCTACGGGCGTCTGAGAGGCAGGAAAAAATATGGGTTTGCGGCGCTTTCCGCTCTGCTGGTCATGATCAGCGGCAGCTGTATCTACGCCAGCCCCCACTTTCATAAGGCGGAGAATCTCTATCATATGCCCCAGGCGGTGGTGGACATCTGTGACGCCATCCAGGTGGAGGGGCGGGAAGTCATGGCGGTTTTTCCCAAGGAGATGCTTTCCTTTGTACGGCAGTATACCCCCCTGGTATGCATGCCCTACGGAAGGGAAATGCTGGTGGATCGGTGGCAGGCGGACAATCCGCTGTATGACGCCATGGAGGCCCCTGTTTTGGATCTGGACGTCATTCTGCCCCTGGCAAAATCCTATTCCAGCCATTTCGTCATCCTGCCGGAGGAGAAAAAAACCATTGGCCATGCGGAGGATTATGGCTTTGTGCCGGTGAACAGCATAGATGGATATACAATATATCAGGATACCAGCGTGTATATTGGTTTATAGTATCACATGACATGGCAGGGATGCCGTTTCAGGGGCGGCTGCCTTCCGTGCAGGAAAGAGGATTGCATGAGAGTGCTGTGGATCTGTAATATCATGCTGCCGGTGATTGCCCGGGATCTGGGGCAGCCGTGCAGCAATAAGGAGGGCTGGCTCACCGGCCTGATGGACGCATTGCTGTGGAGGGGAGAGACGGAGAGCGGGACGGGAGCCCCCGAAGTGGAACTGGGGGTGGCCTTTCCCATAGCCCCCAGGGAAAAGCTGCTGAAGGGGGACACGGGCCGGGTTCGGTACTATGGGTTCCGGGAAAATACCGGCAGGCCGGAGATATATGACCCCGGACTGGAGCAGGACATGCGGGTAATCCTGGGGGATTTTCAACCGGATGTGCTGCATTGCTTTGGGACGGAATATCCCCATACACTGGCGGCCCTGCGGGCCTATAACCGGCCTCAGCGCAGCCTTGTGGGCATCCAGGGGCTGTGCGCTGTATATGCGGACGCCTATATGGCCAATCTCCCCGGCAGACTGCGGAAGATGAGCACATTCCGGGATCTGGTGAAGCGGGACAATCTGCAGAGACAACAGCATAAATTCCGTCTCCGGGGAAAATGGGAGCAGGAGGCAGTACGTCTCACCGGCCATGTGGCGGGGCGCACGGACTGGGACCGGCACTGGACGGGCAAGTGGAATCCCCGAGTGAAGTACCATGTACTGCAGGAAACCATGCGCCCCTGTTTTTATGAGGGGGAATGGAAGTACGCGGAATGCCGCAGGCACAGCATTTTTATGAGCCAGGGGGATTATCCCATCAAGGGCCTGCACTATATGCTGGATGCGCTGGGGGATATAAAGCGCCGATACCCGGACGTTCATCTCCATGTGGCCGGAAACTGCCTGCTGCGCCATGGCCCCACAGCCCCGCTGCGGATCTCCGCCTATGGGAAGTATCTGGAGACCCAGATCAGGGAACATGGGCTGGATGGACATGTAACCTTTCTGGGCAGCCAGGACGCGGCACAGATGAGGGAACAGTACCTGCGCTGCAATGCTTATGTCTGCGTGTCCTCCATTGAGAATTCCCCCAATTCTCTGGCGGAGGCCATGTTGATGGGAACTCCCGTGGTGGCAGGCCTGTCAGGAGGCGTGGAGAGCATGATCAGCCCCGGAGAGGGCTGGCTGTTCCAGGGGTTTTCCGGAGACGAAGCCGGAGAGATGCAGAGGATCAGCAGAGAACTTGGGGAGCAGGTGACAGAGGTGTTCGCCCTGGGGGAGCAGGTGACGGAGCGGACCCGGAAGGCCCGGGAACATGCCCGGCACACCCATGACGGAGAGCGGAATCTGAAGCAGCTTCTGGAACTGTATCAGGCGCTCCATGAGGAACAGGTCTGACGGGCTTCTAATGACGGGGCGGCGCAGTAACCAGAGATGGTTCGCTTCATGCAGGGGAAAGGTGAGGTATGAATCTTGTATTCGTTTCTAATTATATGAATCACCATCAGATGCCCGTAAGCCGGGAACTGCATGGGCTGTGTCAGAAGCAGGGGGGGAGCTATATCTTTGTGCAGACCCAGCCCATGGAGCGGGAACGGGTGGCCATGGGCTGGGGGGAAAGCCTGATCGGAGCAGATTTTGTCCGCAATTACTGGGAGGATGAAAAAGGCTGTCAGCAGAGCATTGACGGGGCCGACGCAGTGATCTTTGGGGGCTGCGAGGAGGAAAATTATATAGAACACAGGCTGCAGGCCGGGAAGCCCGTGTGGCGTTACAGTGAGCCCCTGTACAAAACAGGGCGCTACAAATTTGTCAGTCCCCGGGGCCTGCGAAAAAAATATCATGACCACACCCGTTACCGGAAGGGACGGGTATATCTACTATGCGCCGGAGCCTATGTGGCCGGAGATTTTCGGCTGGTGGGAGCTTATGGCGGAAAAAGGTTCCGCTATGGGTATTTTCCCGCTTTCCGAGAGCAGGACCTGGAGACACTGATGGACGAAAAGGATCAGGCGTCCCCGGGGCAGCTGCGGCTGCTCTGGGCGGCCCGGATGATTGACTGGAAGCATCCCGGGACAGCGCTGCAGGTGGCAGCAGGGCTGCGGGATCAGGGGGTGGACTTCCGGCTGGACATGATAGGCGACGGGACGCTGTTCCAGGAGACCCGGGAGCAGGCAAAAGCGCTGGGGCTCCTGGAACAGGTGGCCTTTCCGGGGTATTGCAACCCGGAGAAAACCCGGGAATATATGGAGAGCGCCCATATTTTCCTGGCTACCAGCGACAGGCAGGAGGGCTGGGGCGCTGTGGTCAATGAGGCCATGAACAGCGGCTGCGCCTTAATCGCCGGGAAGGGTATGGGGGCGGCTCCCTATCTGATCCGTCATGGGGAAAACGGATATTTGTTTGACCACAGTCGGCCCCGGCAGGCAGTGGAACTGGCCCTGGAACTGGCGGGGGATGAGGCGCTGCGCCGGCGTCTGGGGCGCGCCGCCTATGAGACCGTGCGGACTCTTTGGAATCCCCGTGTGGCGGCGGAGCGGCTCTATACCTGTATGGCGGCGGAACTCTCCGGGGGGGAACTCCCGGCATATGAAGAGGGACCCCTGAGCAGGGATCTTATCTGCCTGTGAGCGGTAAGGAGGCTGCAAAAGGGGCTGCGGGCCAGGAGACTGCAGATGGGAACTTGCTGTGAGGAAGGATGTGGGAAGATGGGCAAATATGGAGAGATGGCGGAGACGCCGCTGCTCAGCGTGATTGTGCCGGTATACAATATCATGGAGTATCTGCCCCGCTGCGTCCGATCTCTGGGGCAGCAGACCTACCGGAACCTGGAGATCCTGCTGGTGGACGACGGATCTACGGATGGCACGGGAGAGCTGTGTGACCGTCTGGCCCGGGAGGACGGACGGATCCGGGTGTTCCATAAGGAGAACGGCGGGACTTCTTCGGCCCGGAACCTGGGGATTGAGAAAGCCCGGGGGGAGTTCCTGGGCTTTGTGGACAGCGATGATTATGTGGAGCCGGACATGTATCTGCGCCTGCTTCAGGCCGCCAACGGGAAAGAAGGATGGCTGGTACAGGCAGGCAGGGATGAGGTGGACGAGCAGGGCGGGCAGCTTCCCGGCATCTGCCTGATTCCGGAGGAGGAGGAGAAATACTCTCCCGCAGAATTCCTGGAAGAACTGCTGATGCACCGGGGAGACTGCTCTTTCTGCACAAAGCTGGTGCCCCGGCGGCTCCTGGGGGATGAACGCTTCCCGGAAAAGCAGCTGAATGAGGACTTTCACCTGATGATCCGTCTGCTGCAGCGGTCGGAGGGGGTGATATCCCTGCCTGTGTGCGGCTATCATGTATTTTACCGTCTGGGCAGCAATACCCGGAAAAAGCGGGCGGACGAGTTCTCAAGAGTCTTTATGGACAATGTGAACAATGCGGACCTGGTGCTTTCTCTGGTGGAAGAGAGATATCCCGGGCTAAAGCCGGTGGCGGTCCGCTTTGGCCTTTATCAGAGGCTGGATTATCTTCTGCATATCCCCATCGGGCAGATGCGGCGGCATAATGGGCCCTACAGAGCCATCGTCCGCTTTCTGCGGAGGCATGTAAGGGATACGGTAAGTTCTCCGTACCTGACCGGGAAAAACAAGCTGTATCTGCTGGCGCTGACCCTGGCTCCCCGGACCGTGCGGCGTCTGCACCGCCTGGGGATGAGGATCAGAAGAAAGTTGTAACAGCTATTGGCATACAGAGTACGACAGCGTCAGTCAAAGTACTCCAGGGCATACACGAAGCGTTCTGCCAGCCTCTGCCGTCCTGCGTCATTCAGATGCAGGTGATCTGCCAGATAGTCACTGGCGTTGTTTTCGTTGACCGTGCCGTAGATGTTGTCCAGATAGGACACGGAGTGGAGGTAGGCGATACGCTCCAGATTGCCTGCGTAGGTGGACAGGGAGTAACCGTTGGATTTATGAATGTCGCTGCTCACATAGGTCCCGTCCTCTTCCACAAAATAGGCATAGGTGGGGGACAGGACGATGATCCGCAGATGGGGAAAGGAGTCCCGCAGCAGTTCCAGGCTGGCATCCAGGTTGCCGGCAAAAGTCTGGATATCAGTGGTGTTTTCCATGTTGTACAGAGGGCGCTCCTCCAGGTAGTCCGAAGCATCATACATGATGGCCAGCACGTCCACTTCCTGAAAGTCCAGAGTGGACAAGGTCTCAAAGGCGTAGCGGGCGTCCTGGGGAACGGCTTCTCCCATGGCGGCGAAGGCGCTGCTGTAGATCTCTGTATTCTGCAGGGTAATCAGAGTGGTCAGCCAATATAAATTAAAGGCATCCATGGGGTCTTTCTCCGGCCGGAAAGTGTCGTTGGCGGCCGCCAGATGGGACCCGGCCACCGAACAGTTGTAGAAAGCAGCGTCCGTCAACCGGCTGGCCAGACTGATGACGCTGCTGTCGGAATCGCGCTGGTCGGAGAAAGGGGAATTGCCCAGCACTACCACCGTGCGTACGCCGTCGGTGTCTTTTCGCTGATCCGCCGGTACGTTTACCATGTTGTCCAGCACTTCAATGAGGTCGTTGTCATCAAAGTCCGCGTCCGGGTCGAAGAGGGACGGCACGCGGGTTCCCCAGTTGGAGAAACGGAATACGACCAGTCCGATGCATGCCATCAGCACCAGCACAAATACAATATGCAGGAAATTGTGATGAAAGAACTTCCCGGGGCGCCGGGGGTTTTCCTCCCGGGGAGACTGTTCGGCCCCTTCCTCATAGGGAGGGGCGCCGGCAGGCTGCTCCTCCTGTTCACAGGAGTTTTCCACACGGAAGGACTGGCCGGGAGCATCGTCGGTGACAAGGTCCAGGTCAATGATTTCTATATCCGGAATATTTGATTTGCGGTGAATGTGAGCGGATTCCTGTCTCATGGCATACCTCGCTTTCCTTCCCTTATTTTACTATTATCCGTCCCCATTGTCCATATAGAAATGGGACTAAGCCATTCCATGCTTTAGTCTGTGGAGAAATTAATATTTTATGAATATTACGTTTTCCCTTGAACCGGCGGCGGCTTCAATGTTATACTGTACAGTAGTAAACACCGTGAAGAGAGGATGCATGCGGCCTCCGGGCCTGACGGGCGGAGGATGGAATTGGGCTCTGTAAAGAGCAGTGCCCTGTGACGGGAGGAACTGTATGAAAAGGTCGAAGGGGCGCTTTGGCAGACCGACGAAAACCACAGAGGAAATAATTGCGGAGTTCCAGGACGAGTGGGATGACGCGGCGTATGAGGAAGAGGACTTCCAGGAAGAATACGGGGATGCGGAAGAAGAGCCCGGGTATGAGGAAGAGGACTTCCAGGAAGAATACGGGGATGCGGAAGAAGAGCCCGGGTATGAGGAAGAGGACTTCCGGGAAGAGTACGGGGATGCGGAAGAAGAGCCCGGGTATGAGGAAGAGGACTTCCAGGAAGAGTACGGGGATTTGGAAGAAGAGCCCGGGTGTGAGGAAGAGGACTTCCAGGAAGAGTACGGGGATTTGGAAGAAGAGCCCGGGTGTGAGGAAGAGTACGGGGATTTGGAAGAAGAGCCCGGGTATGAGGAAGAGGACTTCCGGGAAGAGTACGGGGATTTGGAAGAAGAGCCCGGGTGTGAGGAAGAGGACTTCCAGGAAGAGTACGGGGATTTGGAAGAAGAGCCCGGGTATGAGGAAGAGGACTTCCAGGAAGAGTACGGGGATTTGGATGAAAAGCCTGGGTATGAGGAAGAGGAATTTCAGGATGAATACGAGGATGCGGAAGAAGAGCCCGGGTATGAGGAAGGGGAACCTCAGAAAGAATATGACGGAGATGCGTTAGAGTCTATATCCGGAGAATATGAGGCATCTTCCCCGGATCTGCCGCAGGAAATCGTGCTTTATGAAGAGGAGGAAGAGGGGGATGATGAAGGCAACAGGATCCTGGATAAGTTTATCCTGATTGCCGGAATCGTGGTGCTGCTGATGGCCCTGGTGACGGGGATTGTGTTTTTTGTCAGCAGAATGCGTGACTCACAGGCTGATGCCTATCGGGAGGCATCAGCGCAGCTTGCCGGCGATCGTCTGATCGGAGGACAGGGACTGGACGCTGTGGCCAACGCTCATCAGGCTTATCTTGCTCTGCTGCAGGCCATGGCGACTCCGGAACCTACGGCGACTCCAAAGCCCCAGGAGTACGATGAACAGGAGTACAGGCCGGATGTGAATGTACAGATGAACTTCAGTTCCATTGAGAAGGATCTGAAGATCAAATTTGTCAACAAGGAGACCGGGAAGCTGATCGGAAACGTACCCTTCAGCCTTTCTGTCAAGGGACCGGACGGCTCAGAAATCATGTGGTCGGACGATGACATGGACGGAATAATCTATAAAAAGAATCTGACGCCGGGACAGTACAGGCTGGTGATGAATGCTTTAACAGATGAAAAATACAAGAGCTATGGCCTGGTTACTTCGGAGCAGAAGGCAGAGGTTAAAAAAGAAATAGAGTACAAAAAGGTAGACGTGTTGGATGAAGTTAAGACAGAGTCCCAGGTCAATGTGGAGAAGGAGGATACCAAGATCAATGAGACCCAGGTGGAATCCTACATACAGGATACAGTGACCTGGGTAGATAGCACCAGCGCCACGACCGCTTATGTGGAAGTGGCAAAGAGCGATATCCCGGATCCCATGACGCTGGCCCTGGGCAGCAGCTTTGTGAGATTGTCTCAGATGAATTCGGGAACAGAGTCTCAGCCGCTCCAGGTGTTGGCGGAAGCCACAGCGAAGAACATCGTACATCTGTCTGCGGAACCTCCTGCGGCATCTTCCGCAGAGTATTATGCAGAACTTTCTGCAGAACTGCCTGTAGATCCCTCTGCGCCGCCATGGGCTCCTCCCGATGCAATGCCCAGGACATCACTCGACGCAATGCCTGACGCATCGCCCAGCACACCGCCTGACGAATCGCCCAGCGCACCGCCTGGCACATTGCCCGATGCAATGCCTGGCACATCGCCCAGCGCACCGCCTGGCACATCGCCCGACGCATCGCCCGATGCATCGTCTGGTACATCGCCCGACGCATCGCCCAGCGCATCGCCGACTCCTGCGTCCACGCCGGGCCCCGTGGCCTATGCGGGCCGGATAGATCCTGCTGACAAGACACTGGCTGTGGGAGAGCAGTTTACCCTTACTGCCGCCTGTGACGGCGTGACAATCCAAAGCATTACCTGGATCAGCAACAATCCCTCCGCTGTAATAGTGGATGGCAGCGGGACGGTGACAGCCGTGGCCGCCACCCAGCAGCCGGTACTGATCTCCTATATGGCAAACGGCGTGGATGACGGAGGCAATCAGGTCAGAGGCCTGACTGCAACCTGCAGCGTGACTGTGTCCGGCGGCAAAAACCTGAGCCTGGATAAGGTCACGGAATTGGTGTACACAGGGACAGCCGTCAACCTTACCGCTGTCCTGGAAAATGGCCTTGACACGGATGTGCTGACGGTGGAATCCTCTGATGCCAATGTGGCGATGGCGGAGATCTCCGGCAGAACCATAACCGTCACCGGACTGGCGGCGGGGAGCGCCAATATTACGGTAAAATATACGGAAAACAACAATACCATTACAGCAGTCTGCACGGTGACGGTCAAACAGAATCCCAGAGAGAACAGGACTTCCCTGTTGAAAGACAGGGACGGCAATGAACTTTATGTGCAGGAGAACAATAATTACCGCCAGGCATTTTATGCCGATTACTATGTCTTTGATAAGTTTTACAAAAAGGGAGAAGCTAAATATACAGGCTGGCAGACCATCGGCGGAGTGGTGAAGTATTTTGACGCCAACGGCAATGCCGTCACCGGCGAGCAGGTGATCCAGGGCGTAAAATACAATTTTGCCAGCGACGGATCACTGGTGACAGGCGCCGGCATCATGGGGATTGATGTTTCCAAGTGGAATGGCAGTATTGACTGGAACGCAGTGAAGAATTCCGGTGTGTCCTATGTGATTATCCGCTGCGGTTACCGTGGGTCGTCTCAGGGAACCCTGATTGTGGATCCCACCTTTCAGAACAATATCAAAGGGGCCACGGACGCAGGGCTGAAAGTGGGCGTCTATTTCTTCACCCAGGCCATCGACAGGGTGGAGGCGGTGGAAGAGGCTTCCATGGTGTTGGAACTGATTAAGAACTATCAGATTTCCTACCCGGTGTTCCTGGACGTGGAACCCAGCGGGGGCCGTGCGGACATCATCAGCGTGGAGACCCGTACGGAGGTGTGCAAGGCTTTCTGCCAGACCATACAGAACGCAGGATATACGGCGGGCATCTACGCCAACAAGACCTGGCTTACCAGCAAGATAGACGTCAGCCAGCTTGGAGCCTACAAGATCTGGCTGGCCCAGTATGCCTCCGCTCCTACCTATACCGGGCGGTATGACCTGTGGCAATACAAGTCCACAGGAAGAGTCAGCGGTATTGCAGGGGATGTGGATCTGAACCTCAGCTATCTTGGGTATTAGCACGCCGGCACGTCCATAACCGAACTGGCGGCGCCGCCTATATCGCCGTCTGCCGTGCTGCCGTCAGATGGCGCTGCCGCCGTATCTGTGGTAGTTGTGTAAACTGGAAAAGTATGCTATAATGACGTAATCACTTCTTTAAAGACAAAAAGAGCAGAGAGAGGAAAAAGCATGAGAACGTATTTGGTAACGGGAGGCGCCGGCTTTATCGGTTCTAACTATATTCACTACATGTTCAGGAAGTATGGGGATGAGATCCGTATTATCAATGTGGATGCCCTGACCTATGCGGGCAATCTGGAGAATCTGAAGGGAGTGGAAGAGCGGGAGAACTATACCTTTGTAAAGGCCGACATCTGTGACAAGGAGGCCATCCGCCGGATATTCCTGGAAAATGATATCGACAGAGTGGTCCATTTTGCTGCGGAAAGCCATGTGGACCGCAGCATCCGCGACCCGGAAGTCTTTGTCCAGACCAATGTGCTGGGCACTGCGGTGATGCTGAATTGTGCCAGAGAAGCATGGGAGCAGCCCGACGGCAGTTACAGAGAGGGCAAGAAGTTCCTGCATGTGTCCACGGATGAGGTGTACGGTTCATTGCCGGATGATGACAATGCCTTTTTCTATGAGACCACGCCCTATGCCCCTCACAGCCCCTACTCGGCCAGTAAGGCCAGTTCGGACATGCTGGTAAAGGCATACATGGACACCTACCATTTCCCGGCCAACATTACCAACTGCTCCAACAACTACGGCCCCTACCAGTTCCCGGAGAAGCTGATCCCGCTGATCATCAACAACGCCCTCCAGGGCAAGAAGCTGCCGGTATATGGAGACGGTAAAAATGTACGCGACTGGCTCTATGTGGAGGATCATGCCAAGGCCATCGACATGGTCCAGGAGCAGGGCAGGCTGTTCGAGACTTACAACATCGGAGGCCACAACGAAAAGCAGAATATAGAGATTATTAACATCATCATCGAGACACTGCAGGAGATGCTGCCGGAGGGAGATCCCCGTAAGAGCCTGGTGAGCAGGGATCTGATTACCTATGTGGAGGATCGGAAGGGACACGACAGAAGGTACGCCATCGCCCCGGACAAGATCAAGGCCGAGATCGGCTGGTATCCGGAGACCATGTTTAAAGAGGGCATTAAAAAGACCATTGCATGGTTTTTCGAGCATGAGGAGTGGATGAAGAACGTGACCAGCGGCGACTACCAGAAATATTATACGGAAATGTACGAAAAATAAAAGGTTTTGTCCGGGGGATTGCCTCAAAAATGCGGCAATCCCTTTGGCGCGTTAAAAACTGTGCCATCCGGGAAACCCGGTTTCAGAAGGAGAAAAGACCATGAAAGGAATTATCTTAGCCGGAGGTTCCGGCACCAGACTGTATCCGTTGACAAAGGCTATCAGCAAACAGATCATGCCTGTCTATGACAAGCCCATGATCTATTATCCCCTTTCCATTTTGATGCTGGCGGGAATCCGGGAGGTACTGGTCATTTCCACTCCCAGGGATCTGCCGGTCTTTGAGGAGCTCCTGGGGGACGGGAGCCAGCTTGGCATGGAATTTCACTATGCGGTGCAGGAAACGCCCAGAGGATTGGCGGACGCCTTTATCATCGGCGAAGAATTCATCGGCAGCGACCGGGTGGCCCTGGTGCTGGGGGACAATATTTTCTATGGCCAGAGTTTTTCCAGAGTGCTGCGGGAAGTGGCGGCCAGGGAGAAAGGGGCTACGATCTTTGGCTATTATGTGCGGGATCCCAGAGAGTACGGCGTGGTAGAGTTTGACGAAACCGGGAAGGCTCTGTCCATTGAGGAAAAGCCGGAAAAGCCCAGGAGCAATTATGCGGTGCCGGGCCTGTATTTCTATGACAACGATGTAGTGGAGATTGCCAGGAATGTAAAACCTTCTGCCCGGGGCGAAATCGAGATCACCAGCATCAACAACGAGTATCTGAGACGGGGCACGCTACGGGTGGAGACTCTGGGGAGAGGCTTCGCCTGGCTGGACACGGGCAATCATGACGCCCTGCTGGACGCGGCGGATTTTGTGGCGGCATTCCAGAAGCGTCAGGGGCTGTATATTTCCTGTATTGAGGAAATCGCGTACAAGAGGGGCTTTATCGACAGAGAGCAGCTGCTGAAGCTGGCGGAGCCCCTGATGAAGACCAACTACGGAAAATATCTTACCGAGGTAGCCAATGGACTCTAAGTTGAAGAGAATCTGTATTCTGGGTTCCATGGGGGTGATTCTGCTGGTGGCGGTGCTGGTGCTCTATGCCAACCCTGACGCCCGGGGAGGCAGTCAGGGGGCGGGGCCGTCTACCCCCACTCCCAGACCTCAGAGCCAGGATATAACATATGACGCATACGGGCAGAGGATCGGTAACAACCTTTCTGCCTTTTTGGAGGACGCCACCTTTTTCAATCCGGAGGAAAATACCTGGCTTGAGCAGAAACTGGAGGAGCAGAGCAGACTGTCCCTGGCAGTCACTTCTGTGGAGCGGGATCTGCGCGTCCAGGTGGTGGACTATCAGGGAAAACCTGTGGAGGGTCAGAGTTTCCTGGTGGAACTGGAGGGCCAGGGGGAATACAGGGACCTGGACCAGGACGGCGTGCTGTATATCGGCGGACTCAGTTCTGGGGAATACTATGTAAGCCTGCAGGAGGTGGAGGGCTATAAGGTGCCGGTGAATCCCACCCGGGTGCAGGTCAAGGACAAGGTGGAATATGTGTTTATTGAGGATATCTCCCTGCTGATGAAGACCGAGGAAGACATTGACGCTCAGGCGGAGGACACGGGAGTGCAGGAGGCGGAAGAGGACAGCGATAAATCGGAGATTAAAAAGCTGCAGACGCCCACTTCCAACACCACCGTGGGGATAGACGTGTCCAAATGGAACCGGGAGATTGACTGGGAGAAGGTCAAGGCTGCGGGGGTGGACTTTGCCATTATCCGGGCGGGCTATCGGGGCTCCAGCACGGGCAGTCTGGTGGTGGATCCTTATTTTGAGGCGAATATCAAAGGGGCTTCCATGGCGGGAGTGAAGGTGGGCGTTTATTTTTTCACCCAGGCCATAGACGAAGTGGAGGCGGTGGAAGAGGCCTCCATGGTGCTGGAACTGGTGCGTGAGCACAACCTGGATTATCCCATCTTCATCGACACGGAGGGGGCCGGGGGCAACGGACGGGCGGACGGCCTGTCGGTGGAGGAGCGGACCCTGGTGTGTGAAGCCTTCTGCCGCACGGTGGAGAACGCCGGCGGTGAGGCAGGGGTGTATGCCAGCCGAAACTGGTATTATAACCGCATAGACACTTCCCGGCTGGAGAACTACTGCATCTGGCTGGCGGAATACCGCAGCGTTCCCCTGTACGAGGGTTTCTACCACATGTGGCAGTATACCTCCAAGGGCAAGATCGACGGCATAGAGGGCAATGTGGATATGAATATCAGCTATATGGGACGATAGGAGCCGCGTAAGAATGTGATATAAACAGGGAATTGCGAAACGCAGTTACTCTGCAGGTGTCATTGCGCAGATTGTATCTTCCAACGCAGGCACGCTTTCGCTCCGTTCTCATCGCAGCGGTACATAAGATGCCAAAATACGGCATCTAAGGAAGCGCTGATTAAATCAGCCCTTCCTTAGAGCCTCCGGCGGATGCACACGGATTTGCAGAGGA
>JAAWKU010000055.1 GCA_022797535.1 Lachnospiraceae bacterium
AGGGAGGCGATGCGGTGGCATCGTTGACCGACGACAACGCGGCAGATGGAAATTCAGGCAAGTCATTTTGCGAAATGTGAACGATACGGTACACTAGTGCAATTCCGGGGAAGCAGAGTCTGTGTAGCATCACTCGCCGTTCTGAAATACTTCCATGTTGCTTTTCCGGCAGCCCCTGGCGAAGCCATGCAGGACATAATTGCAGACGATAAAGAATAATGAACCACACAGCGGCGTTTCTTACTCTCCGTACAGAGAGAAGAGGAACGCCGTTATTTAAGGAAATTGCAAAGGTGCGGTATGATAGGCTTAAGCCTCACAGATAATTTTTGACGGAGTTTCAAATTGCATAAGACTGGGCATATTCACATGACTAACGCCTTCATCTCCAAATACATTTTCAGCTTTGTCATAGGGCCGATCCACATTAAGATTTAACAGTTCGTATTCGTTGTCGGCGGCATGTAATATCTGAAAAGCAGATCTTTTAAGCAGCTTCCCCGGATGCTTTCACGGGGTTCATCAGGTCCAGGAAAAAGCAGGTATAAGTCATCTGCATATAGGGGCTGAGCCATAACATGCCGACGCCGCAGGAGAGCAGTGCCAGCGCAAACAGGGGCAGGAAACTCACCTGCAGATAAAACAGGCGTCCTTTGTGGCCCCGCATGATCTGCATGCTGCTGTGAAGCAGCTGCTGTGCCGAGTAATCTGGGAAATCCAGCATCAGATAGTAACACTGGGAAAACACCAGGAGAAACAGGGTACTTATAATCATGGCGGCAGAGGAAGCCAACAGAGCTCCCATGAGCCAGCCTGTGGACCTGGTCTGCAGGAACATACCGAAACAGATATTGTAGGGCAGCTGCGCTACCAGATTGACAAGCACAAAAACACCAGACAGGGACAGGCATTTCCGAAACTGCCATTTGTACCCGTAGAACAGGTTGCCTATGTCATAACTGCGCCTGCAGGCCATGTTCAGGAAGAACAGCGCATAGCCTGCGGACAGGATGTTGGTGAAAAGGGAGATCGCTGAATTGGACAACAGGGAGATCAGCAGGCGTGGCAGCGGGGACAGGGTCAGAATCATCTGCGATACCCCTAATACACTGTTGACTGCCATGGACAAAGCCGTTGTGACCATATTGCCCAGAAACAGGATCAGCATGGCGTAGCCGTAACGGCCTCCCAGCAGGTCCTTGGCCTGGGATTTCAATTCGGAAGAGGTCATATACTGCACATTCATATATCAAATGTCCTTTCTTAAATAATAAAATCCTGATATAAAATCTGATATTTGTCTGAACGGCTATATATAAAATCAGGTATTGCCAATAAAGAGACGCATATTCCCGAACAGTTTGCCTCAGTCGGTGGGGAAAAGTTCGTCCAGGTCAATTCCGTAAGCCTTTTCAAACAGTTCGTCATAGCTTTCTCCGTACATGCTCTCGGAGTAACGGTTGAGCATGTCCCGGTAATCCGGGTCGCGCAGCAGATTGGGCATCGAGGCAAATACGGCGCCGTACATAATCAGGGAAAAAGCCAGTCCAACGCAGGAAGTGGCGATGCCGGTGACGGCCATGGTGTCCATGCGCTGGCCTTTGCGGTGGGACAGGACGGCAAACAGTATGCCCAGCGCCCCCAAGGGCAGCGGCAATATGGCTGTGCAGACGGTGAGCAGAGAACAGATCCCCAGGATCAGCGAGGCCACAGTAAACGGATTCCTGCGCCTGGCAGGAGAGGTATAACGATAATCCATAACAAATACTCCTCAAAAAGTGTTCCGCAGATTTCCCCTATGGAATCTGCTGTTATAATGCATCTTACCATTATTTTGCACAGATGGCAAATAGATCCGGAAGATTTAACAGATTTTTTATCCGGGAAATTGTAAGTTCAGTAAGTTCCCATTTTATTTCTTGTTTTATTTCTTGAAATGAACCTGGAAAATCTGGTATAGTAGTAGCAGGCAGCATATGCTTCAGAAACGCGCTGATGCAAGCCGGCACGCAATGCGGCAAGGCTGACGTCATGGGTTTTATGGGGTGACGGTTAAGTGAAACTCTGAAGAATATGTGGAACTAAAAATTAGGAAGGCATGGATACAGATGGATATTCTACAGACAATCAAAGAAGAATTACAGGTGGAGAAATGGCAGGTGGAAGCCGCCGTCAAGCTGATCGACGAGGGCAATACCATTCCCTTTATCTCCCGTTACCGCAAAGAGGCCACCGGCTCCCTGAACGATGAGCAGCTTCGTGATCTCCATGAGCGCCTGCAGTACCTGCGCAATCTGGAGGAGAAAAAGCAGCAGGTGCTGGGCAGCATAGAAGAGCAGGGCAAGCTGACGGAGGAACTCAGGGAAAAGATATTGGCTGCGCAGACCCTGGTGGCGGTGGAGGATCTGTACAGACCCTACCGCCCCAAGAGAAAGACCCGGGCCAGCGTGGCCAGAGAGAAGGGCCTGGAACCCCTGGCCCAGACCATCCTGGCCCAGGAGATTCGCACGCCGCTGGAGGAGGAAGCGGAGAAATACATTTCAGAGGAAAAGGGGGTGGCCACGGCCCGGGAGGCATTGCAGGGGGCCATGGATATCCTGTCGGAACAGATGTCCGACGATGCGGATCACCGTACATATATCCGCCAGGCAACGGCGGAGGAAGGAATTCTGTGCAGCGAGGCCAAAGACGAGAAGGCTCAGACCGTGTACGAGATGTACTACCATTTCGAGGAGCCGGTAAAAAAGATCGCCGGCCACAGAGTGCTGGCCCTGAACCGGGGAGAGGCGGAGAAGGTGCTTACCGTAAAACTCACCGCTCCGAAAGAACGCATCTTGCGGTATCTGGAAAAACAACTTCTCAAGGCGGAGAACCCGGTGACTACGCCGGTACTCAAAGCCGTATGCCAGGACGCCTATGAGCGGCTGATCGCTCCTGCCATCGAGCGGGAAATTCGGAACGATCTCACGGAGAAAGCGGAGGACGGGGCCATCGCCGTGTTCGGCAAAAACCTGGAACAGTTGCTGCTGCAGCCTCCCATCGCCGGAAAGGTGGTGCTGGGCTGGGATCCTGCTTTCCGCACCGGCTGTAAACTGGCGGTGGTAGACGCCACCGGCAAAGTGCTGGACACCAAGGTCATCTATCCCACCGCCCCACAGAACAAGGTGACAGAGGCTAAGGCGGAGTTAAAGCGCCTGATCGGCAAATATCAGGTAGACCTGATCTCTGTGGGCAACGGCACGGCTTCCCGGGAGTCGGAGCAGGTGATTGTGGAATTGCTTAAGGAACTGGACCGCCCGGTGCAGTATGTGATCGTCAACGAGGCCGGTGCTTCCGTGTATTCTGCCAGCAAGCTGGCCACGGAGGAATTTCCCAATTTTGACGTGGGCCAGCGCAGCGCCGCATCTATCGCCCGCAGGCTTCAGGACCCTCTGGCGGAGCTGGTGAAGATAGATCCCCAGTCCATCGGCGTGGGGCAGTATCAGCACGACATGAATCAGAAAAAACTGGGGGAAGCCCTGGGGGGTGTGGTGGAGGACAGTGTGAACAAGGTGGGCGTGGACTTGAATACTGCCTCCGTATCCCTGTTGGAGTACATATCCGGTATCAACAAGACCATTGCCAGGAATATTGTGGATTACCGGGAAGCCAACGGCCGTTTTACCAACAGAAAACAGCTTTTGAAAGTGCCGAAACTCGGGCCCAAGGCCTATGAGCAGTGCGCCGGTTTTATGCGTATTCTGGATGGGGAGAATCCCCTGGATGCCACCAGCGTGCATCCCGAGTCCTACGAGGCCGCTTTGAAGCTGCTGGACAAGCTGGGCCTCACCATGGACGATGTGAGGGAAGCCCAGAAAAAAGCAGCGGCGGATAAGGCGGCGGGCAGGAAAGCCCCGGTGGCAGAAAGCCGCGAGTCCCGTCCCGCCCGGAGAAAGCAGGGAAAAACCATCCAGGTAAGCAATACCAACACCGCCATGGGAAAGGCTTTGGCGGCGGCCATGGGCGGTATGACAGCGGCTTCCGATGATGGTCTGCGGGATGCTCAGGGCGGAAAGAGCCGCAAAGCGGGCAGCTTGCAGACGTATGACAAGGAGAGCCGGAATGGGGCCGGAAAGGGAAGTGGTGAAGCCGCCGGTCTCCAGGAGGCAGACAGTGCCGGAAGCGGAGCCCAGGGCCGGGTCAGCAGTCTGGAAAAGCGGGTCAGGAACAAGGAACAGCTGGCACGGGAACTGGGGATCGGTGAGATCACCCTGACGGATATTTTAAGGGAGTTGGAAAAACCGGCCAGGGATCCCCGGGACGACATGCCCAGGCCCATCCTGCGCAGTGACGTGCTGGATATGAAGGATTTAAAGCCGGGCATGGTTCTGAAGGGAACGGTGCGCAATGTCATTGATTTTGGAGCGTTCGTGGATATCGGCGTACATCAGGACGGTCTGGTGCATATCTCCCAGATCACGGAGAAGTACATAAAGCACCCTCTGGAGGCGGTAAGCGTGGGAGATATCGTAGATGTACAGGTGCTGGATGTGGACCTGCAGAAGAAGCGGATTTCACTTACAATGAAAATTAAAAAGCAATGACGGAAAAAGCGGAAAGTGGTGACGGAAGGAGCAGAAACGCCATGGCGGCAGGACGAGGAGACTGTGGCAGGAGGAAATAGGAAAGCTATGGCGGCAGGACGAGGAGACTGTGGCAGGAGGAAATAGGAAAGCCATGGCGGCAGGACGAGGAGACTGTGGCAGGAGGAAATAGGAAAGCCATGGCAGAAAGATGAGGGAGACTGTGGCGGAGGAAATAGGAAAGCCATGGCGGAAGGATGAGGAAAGACGCGGGACATGGCCGGGGCATAAAGGCCCCGGGAACCGGGCGTATAGCCCGTCGGGTGTGGTCGAGGGATGAGGCGGATGAATAAGCCAGAGAGGAACAGATAAATGAATAAAGTTACGGAACTGCAGAGAAATAACAGGATGGCAATGCTGACCCATATGATCACATATATGGTAATGATTCTTCTGGTCATGGCCCGAGTGGTAAAAGGGGAAGCATCTCTGGCCTATGGAGCTATCTTAGGCGTGGTGGGAGCTGTACCGGTGATTCTGGAGTTTGTTTTCTGGAACCGAAGCAGGGATACGGTCATGATCAAACATCTGACAGCCATGGGTTTTGCCGTCTTTTATACCATATGTCTGTTTACGGAGGCAGGACCGCTGGTATTTATATTTGTGATCCCCATGGTTTTTGTGGTATCTGTTTACAATGATATTCGCTACCAGCTGCTTATTAACGCGGGTACTGTTCTGGAGAACCTGATTGTGGTGGTGCTTGGGGCCATGACCGGACGATTCGGTTATCTGGGGATGGACGCGGCGGTGGTGCAGATGCTGGTTATGTGCCTGGTGGCGGCCTACTCTATCTTTACCACCAGGACTCTGAGGGAAAACACAGAGCAAAGGATCGGGGATATCTCCCGGTCACAGCGGCAGATGGAGCAGCTCTTGCAGGCCAATTCCCAACTGTCCGAAAAGTTGTCGAAGGGTATCAATGCCATTCACGAAAAGGTGGAAGAACTGAGCAGCGCATCCAAAGCCACCAAGACAGCTATGAAAGAGGTGTCTGAGGGGGCGGGCGACACGGCCAGGCATGTGTACAGCCAGAAACAGCAGACCGAGGCCATACAGGAAAAAGTGGACCGGGTTCATGACGCTTCAGAACAAATCGACGCAAATATGCGGCACACAATGGAAGCCCTTGAGATCGGAAATCAGAATGTGGCGGCGCTGGTGGGGCAGGTAGAAATCTCCGTGGAAAACGGCACCCAGGTGGGCCGGAAGCTGGAGGTTCTGGGATACTATATGGAGAAGATGCACAGCATCGTGGAACTGATCGGCGGCATCACTTCCCAGACCAGCATGCTGGCGCTGAATGCCAGCATTGAGGCGGCCCGGGCAGGCGCTGCGGGCAGAGGCTTTTCAGTGGTGGCCACGGAGATCTCGGACATGGCGGCCCGCACCAGGGAGGCTACGGCCAATATCACGGGTCTGATCGGCGATGTCACTGCCTCCATACGGGAAGTCATGGGGGTCATTGCCGGCATGGTTTCCGGCATAGACCAGGAGCGGCAGGGAGCCCTGCGCGCGGAGGAGAGCTTTCAGTCTATCCGGAACAATGCCCAGTCAGTCAGCGGCAGTATGGAGGACCTGGTGAAGATGGTGGAAGAATTAAATGACTCCAATCAGAAGATCATCGATTCTGTGCAGACCATCTCCTCCATCTCCGAGGAGGTAGCGGCCCATGCGGGAGAGACCATGCATGGGGAGGAGAA
This sequence comes from Lachnospiraceae bacterium, assembly GCA_022797535.1. GTDB lineage: Bacteria > Bacillota > Clostridia > Lachnospirales > Lachnospiraceae > Acetatifactor. Next base: position 6,326 of record JAAWKU010000055.1, read on the forward strand.
AAACGCTCTTATTATGGAAGAAATCATATGCATTATGCAGGAACTGGTAGATCTGGCGGAGCGGAGGCAGCCCCAGGCTTCTTAAGGCGGGACAAGGAAAACGGAGCGGCTGTGTCCTCATGCTTTCCGGCCCTGGGGAGGACAATGCCGGAGCCCGGTCATGAAAATTACGCTCTTTGGCTCTGAAGGCAGGGACAGAGGGGAGGGCAATGCGGGAGCCCGTACATGAGGATTACACTCTATGGCTCTGAAGGCAGGGACAGAGGGAAGGGCAATGCCGGAACCTGTGCATGAGGACTGCGTTCTATGGCTCTGAAGGCAGGGGCAGAGGGGGACAATGCGGGAGCCCGGTCATGAGGACTGCACTCCCTGGTCCAGGACACAGGCAGAGGAGAAGGAGTGTCATATTACGCCCGCCATGGCAGGATTCACTGTGCCATGGCGGGCGTAAGGGGCATAAAAGATTTATTTCCCGGCTTTGATAATAGGACTCAGGGGCTTATAGATCAGTAATGTGACCAGAGAGACGCTTCCACCCTTGATCAGGTTCATGGGGGCCACGCAGCAGGCCACAAAGCTGACGATGCCGCTGCCGTCGGCCATCAGAGGATTGACGGCGCTGCCCATGGCCAGAATGCTGTCCAGAGGCATTCCATAGAGTTTGGAGAAAGCCGGAAGCAGATAGACGGCGTTGAAGGCCGTGCCGAACAGGGTCAGAATCAGGGTGCCTGTGACGCAGCTTAAGACGGCGCTTTTTTTGCTCTTTCTAAAATAGTAGATGGCGGAGGCCGGCAGGATGAAGCTGCAGCCGATAACAAAATTGGCCAGATCCCCTACAAAGGCGGTGCTGGTGCCCTTGATAAAGAGTTTCAGCAGAATTTTGATGGCTTCGATGGTCACTCCCACCACCGGCCCATAGGCGAAAGCCCCGATGAGCACTGGCAGCTCGCTGAAGTCCAGTTTATAGAAACTGGGGGCGAAGGGCAGGGGGAAGTCCAGCAGGTGCAGGATCATGGCTATGGCGGAGAACATACCCACTACAGCCATCTTACGGGTGGAAAATCCCCGTTCCTTATTCCCTGTTTTTCTGTCGGCCAGCTTTTCAATGGCCAGCGCCACCAGGAATATGGCCACGATGATCAGGAGAAACTCTGTCGCAAACAGGGCGTTTTCCGCTACGCTTTTGAAAAATCCGTTCATTTTTCCTCACTTTCTGCCGCTGTGCGCGGCGGGGCCTGCTCATGAGGTGTTCCCGTCCGGCATATGACGGTTGATCTCCGAGGGAGACAACCGGGGGAGCCCTCTGGGCGCAAGGCTGTGTATGTAGTATGTTAAGGAAAGCACTTCGCGCAAAAAGCCCCGGATTTGCAGGATTTTCCGCAAATCCGGGGTCGATTTCCATGACACATATACGCACACTCCCCCTTATCCCCATTAGGAATACGGCAGAATATACGCTGTCAGCATATCGCTAACCTGTTTTCATGTTCTTCTTCCATCCAGACTATACTGTTGGTATCGGATTTGCACCGATTCAGCCACAATGTTACCACTGCGGGTCGCGGACTGGTATGTAGCCATACTTCACCGCCAGTAGGGAATTGCACCCAACCCCGAAGACTCACCTTATGCACTTTAGTATAGCGCTGCTGATTTCATTTGGCAAGTATTTTTTCACTTATCTTCCGTGACTGTCATATGCGTACCATGAAAAATGCTTGCATTTTAGGCGGCGTCTGTATATAATCTATGATAGTTGAACGGAACGGGAATCAGACGGCGCCTATGGCTTCGGAAGCCGCCGGGCGCCCTCCCCTGCGCTTTCCGACCTGATGAGAAGTGAGACGGCAGGGCGTTGCGGAAGCGGAGGACCGGGACGGCCGGAATGGGCCTGTAGGAAAGAGGAGCGTATGATAGAATTTGACGTGAAAATAGAGGCGGGCGATTTGTACAACTATATGATGGCCCACGCCTATGGCAGTGCTTCCGGGCTGATCGGCAGTTGCTTTGGGGCGCTGATGATCGTGATTTTCAGCCTGGATCCCCGGCAGTGGATTTTCCTGGTCTGCGGTGTGATTCTGCTGCTGTATCTGCCGGTGAGTCTGTATCTGAAGAGCAAACAACTGGCGCTGACTAACCCCTCCTTCCAGAACCCCCTTCACTATGTGCTGGACGAGGAAGGCATCTCTGTCTCCCAGGGGGAGACTACGGAGCGGCAGGCTTGGGCAGATCTGTACAAGGCCACAGCCACGGGAAGGAGTGTGGTGGTCTACACCACAAAGATCAGCGCGGCCATATTTCCCAACCGGGACCTGGGGGAGCAGAGAGCGGAAGTGATCGCCATGATCAGCACTCATATGGACCCTAAGAAAGTTAGAATCCGGGGCTAGTGTACCGTATCGTTCACATTTCGCAAAATGACTTGCCTGAATTTCCATCTGCCGCGTTGTCGTCGGTCAACGATGCCAACGCATCGCCTCCCTCCTCCGCCTTGCAGACTGAAAATTCATCCGGCGTCATTTTACTGAAAGTCAACGATACAGCACACTAGTGACTTCCAGCAGGAAGCGCGTGCGTCCACGGCGAGGGGGGATGGAGGATCTATGGCAGACACAGAACAGAGCCGGGTATGGGAGACCTATAGCCCGGAAGAGACTTTTTCCATAGGACAGCAGTTGGGGCAGGAGGCGGCAGCAGGGCAGGTCTACACTTTGATCGGCGACCTGGGGGTGGGCAAGACCGTGTTTACCCAGGGGTTTGCGGCAGGGCTTGGAATTGCCGGGCCGGTGAACAGCCCTACCTTTACCATTATGCAGGTATACGAGGAAGGGCGTCTGCCCTTTTATCATTTTGACGTCTACCGCATCGGCGATGTGGAGGAGATGGAAGAGATTGGGTATGAGGACTGCTTTTACGGTGACGGCGTCTGTCTGGTGGAGTGGGCGAACCTGATCGAAGAGATTCTGCCCCGGCGTTATGTGCGGATTACCATTAAAAAGGACTTGGAAAAGGGCTTTGATTATCGTAAAATAGAAAAGAAAGAAGTGAACTGTCCATGAAGATATTGGGAATCGATACTTCCGGTCTGGTGGCGAGTGTGGCGCTGGTGGAGGACGATGTGTTGCGGGCGGAGTTTACCACCAATGACAAAAAGACCCATTCCCAGACGTTGCTGCCCATGCTGGAGCAGATACGGGGCATGATCGGACTGGAGCTGGATTCGGTGGACGCCATTGCCATTGCCGCCGGGCCGGGATCTTTTACCGGTCTTCGAATCGGTTCGGCCACGGCCAAGGGGCTGGGGCTGGCGCTTGGAAAACCTCTGGTGGAAGTGCCCACCCTGGAGGGGCTGGCCTATAATCTGTGGGGCACGGACAAACTGGTGTGTCCCATGATGGATGCCCGCAGGAATCAGGTCTATACAGGCTTGTATGAATATGTACCTTTGGAAGATACCGGATTGGGCAGGCCCGGATATGAACTGCGTGTGTTGACGGAGCAGTGCGCGGTGGAGGTGTCCGAGATGGTGGAGAAATGCAATCGCCTGGGAAGGGAAGTGATTTTCCTGGGGGACGGGGTGCCGGTGTATCTGGAACAGATCCGAAAGGGGATCAGGGTGCCCTATAGTCTGGCTCCCGCTCATCAAAACCGTCAGCGGGCAGGCAGCGTGGCCGCTCTGGGAGCGGTATATGCCGCTCAGGGGCGGAGGGTGGAGGCTTCGGATCACCAGCCCATATATCTGCGCAAAAGCCAGGCGGAGAGAGAAAGGGAAGAGGCAGATGGTCATACGGGAACTTAGGCCGGAGGATGTGGAGCCCCTCAGTATTATAGAGGCCAGAGCCTTCTCCATGCCCTGGTCGGCGGAGGACTTCGCCAGACTGATTCGGGACCGTAACAGCTTGTATCTGGTGGCGGAGGTGGACGGCCAGGTGGTGGGAAGCTGCGGCGTCACCAATGTGTCCGGGGACGGGGAGATCGACAACGTGGTGGTGGACGAGGCCTATCGCAACCAGGGAATTGCCACGGCTCTGCTGCAGGAGACTCTGCGGCGGGGACATGCCATGGGCGTGGAGGCTTTTACCCTGGAGGTGCGGGTGAGCAATGCTCCTGCCATCCATCTTTATGAGAAAGCGGGCTTTGTCTCCGAGGGGATCCGGCCCCGCTTTTATGAGAAGCCGGTGGAGGACGCCCTGATCCTGTGGAAACGGGACAAAGAGGGATAAACGAAATCCATCAATTTCCTCGTTTATTCGACATAATCCATGTTACAATGTACGCAAGTGGATCAGCCGGACGCTCCGGGTGATACAGAGCCGCGATCTGCGGCGTGTTGCCAAGACATTGAGCCGGGCGTGTTTTTTCAGGTATGAAAAACAGACGGACCGTGCCGGGAACAGACGGATGGAGGATGAAGGATGAAGAGGGACGACAAAATTTTTTGCAATCAATGTGGAAAAGAATTACAGCGGCAGGAGGACATGGTTCGGGAGGGATATTTTTCCGCGGACGTGGTTTTCGGCTATTTCAGCAATAAGGATGGCCTGCGCCACCGCTGGGATCTGTGCGAGCATTGCTATGACGCTTTGACGCGCGGCTTCCAGATCCCGGTGGAGGAGAGCGAGGAAAGCGAACTGGTGTAACCCTGTGGGTCGTATCAGCGTCTCTGCCTTTTTGGCGCAGCCCATGAACCGGTGCGGCGATGCATGCAGCGCACAGGTTCATGGGCTGTCCTGCGCCGGGGCCATCCTGCCAGTGCGGACAGGAGGCGGCGATGCTGGATGTGTGTTTGTTGGGGACGGGAGGAATGATGCCCTTGCCTTATCGGTGGCTCACTTCCCTGATGATGCGTTACAATGGGAAAAGTATTCTGATCGACTGCGGAGAGGGTACCCAGGTGGCGCTGAAAGAGAAGGGCTGGAGTTCCAAGCCCATAGATATTATCTGCTTCACCCATTATCATGCGGACCATATCAGCGGCCTGCCGGGCATGCTGCTGACCATGGGCAATGCGGAGCGGACGGAGCCGCTGCTGCTTATCGGTCCCAGGGGACTGCAGAGAATTGTGAGCGCGTTGCGCTGTATCGCCCCGGAACTGCCCTTTGAAATCAGATATGCGGAGATCACGGAAGCGGAACAGGTATTTTCTTTTGAAGGTTTTCAAATTGAGGCTTTCAAGGTGAATCATAATGTGCTATGCTATGGATATAGCCTGGTGATAGAACGCATCGGAAAATTCATGCTGGAAAAGGCCCGGGAACTGGATATACCTCAGAAATGCTGGAACCGTCTGCAAAAAGGGGAGACCCAGGAGGTGGACGGCCGGGTGTATACGCCTGATATGGTACTGGGCCCACCCAGAAAGGGCCTGAAAGTGACCTATTGCACCGATACCAGGCCCACTGAGAGCATTGTGGCTCATGCCAGGGGAGCGGATCTTTTTATCTGTGAGGGCATGTACGGCGAGCCGGAAAAACAGGCCAAGGCCAGGGAAAATAAGCATATGACCATGTACGAAGCGGCACGCATGGCCAGGGAGGCTCAGGTTCCCGAGTTGTGGCTGACTCATTACAGCCCTTCTCTGAACCACCCGGAGGAATATATGCACGAGGTGCGGAAGATCTTCCCCGGCTCCGTGGCTGCCAGAGACGGCAGAAGCGTGGAACTGAACTTCGAGGAGTAGGAGCGGCGCATGAAAAAGAAAAAAGGCAAATTCACAACCCAGACCGCCATCATCATGATGGTGCTTATCGTAGCGGTGGTGGGATACTACTGCTATCTGGTGAACCGTTCGAACCGTTCGGCCCAGGAGAATGCTCCCACCACGGTGGAAAATGTGCTTCTGCGGGATCTGGAGAACAATTACCCGCCCACACCCAAAGAGGTGATCCGGTATTACAACGACATTATCAAGTGCTTCTACAATGAGGGATGCAGCCAGGAGGAATTGCAGGAACTGGCCCGGAAGGCCAGGGGACTGTACGATCAGGAACTGCTGGACCATAATGAATGGGATACCTATATCTTCAATCTGGAGGCGGAGATACAGGACTTTAAGAACAACAATCGCAAGATCTCCAATATCTCCCTGGCCTCCAGCACGGATGTGGATGAGTTTACCCAGGACGGGTTCCGATTTGCCAAGATCCGATGCGGCTACAATATCCTGCAGGGACGGGAAAGCTCCTCCACCGTGCAGGTGTATCTGCTGCGCAGGGACGGAGACGGCCACTGGAAAATCTACGGCTGGGATCTGGCGGAGAACCTGGACGGGGGCGCGCAGCCGGAGGGAGAGGATTGAACAGAATGTCAGAGGAAAAGGACATCTACATATTAGCCATCGAGACCTCCTGCGACGAGACGGCGGCCTCGGTGGTGAAAAACGGCAGAGAAGTGTTATCCAATGTGATCTTCACACAGATAGCACTTCATACTTTGTACGGGGGCGTGGTGCCGGAGATTGCCTCCCGTAAGCACATTGAGAAGATCAACCAGGTCATAGAGGCGGCGCTGCGGGAGGCGGGGATGGAACTGAGCGAGATGGACGCCGTGGCCGTGACTTACGGGCCCGGTCTGGTGGGGGCTCTGCTGGTGGGAGTGTCGGCGGCCAAGGCAGTCAGCTTTGCCGCGGGAATTCCCCTGGTGGGTGTGCATCACATCGAGGGGCATATCAGCGCCAACTATATTGAACACCCGGATCTGGAGCCGCCCTATGTGTGCCTGGTGGTGTCCGGCGGGCACTCCCATCTGACGGTGGTGAAAGGGTACGGGGAATATCAGGTGATCGGCCAGACCAGGGACGACGCGGCGGGGGAGGCTTTTGACAAAGTGGCCCGGGCCATCGGTCTGGGTTATCCCGGAGGCCCCAAGATCGACAAACTTGCCCGGGAGGGCAATCCTGACGCCATCTGTTTTCCCCGGGCCAGGCTGGCGGACAATGCCTATGACTTCAGCTTCAGCGGTCTTAAGTCGGCAGTGCTGAATTATCTGAACGGCTGCCGGATGAAGGGGGAGGAGTTCTGCCAGGCGGATGTGGCCGCTTCTTTCCAGAAGGCGGTGATCGAGGTGCTGGTGGAGCATTCCATGCATGCGGTGCGGGAATACGGCTATGATCGGTTTGCCATCGCAGGGGGTGTGGCATCCAATTCCTCTCTGCGGGAAGCCATGGCCCGGGCCTGCTCAGAGAACGGGATCCGATTTTACCATCCCAGCCCCATATACTGTACGGACAATGCGGCCATGATCGGCGTAGCAGGATATTATGAGTACTGTAAAGGCGTGCGCAGCGGCCTGGACCTGAATGCGGTACCCAATCTGAAATTGGGTGACAGGACACATGTCTGCCGCCTGGAGGCGGGCAACACACAGATTTGAAAAGGGAGGCCGGCTAAGTCCGGCCTTCTTTTTCGGGAAAGAGCGGCGGCCTTCTGCTTCCAGCAGGAGGCCGGGAGGAGGCGCTTATGAGAAAAAAGAGATGTACTGCCGTGGTGCTGGCGGCGGGCAGCGGCAGCAGGATGGGCAGCAGCGTGCCCAAGCAGTTTCTGGAACTGGGAGGCAGGCCCATGATCTGCCATGCTCTGGAAGCGGTACAGCGATCGGCTATCCTGGACGATTGTATCCTGGTGACGGGGGCTGCGGATATCCTCTATATGCGTTGTGAGATCGTAGAAAAATACGGTTTTTCCAAGGTGGAGATGATTATTGCGGGGGGCGGAGAACGCTACGAGTCCGTGGCCAATGCTCTGGATGCGCTGGAAAACGGGGAAATGCGGATACCCAACCGGGACGGTTATGTGTTTATCCATGACGGGGCCAGGCCCTTCCTCTCGGAAAAGCTGCTGGAGGATACCTATGCCGCCGCCTATGCCTACGGCGCCTGTGTGGCAGCGGTGCCTTCCAAGGATACGGTAAAACTGGCGGATGGAGAGGGCTATGCCGCCCAGACGCCCAATCGGGACAGCGTCTGGATGGTACAGACGCCCCAGGTGTTTGAAACGCCTGTGATCTGCGAGGCATACCGCAGGCTTATGGCGCAGCTGCCGCTGCTGAGGCAGCAGGATATACAGATTACGGATGATGCCATGGTGGTGGAAACCATGCTCCGCCGCCGGGTGAAGCTGGTGCCGTCTTTCTATGGGAATATCAAAGTTACCACGCCGGAGGATATGGTGATTGCGGAGGCTTTGCTTAAGGGCGGATGAATTTCCGCCGCCCCGGGTCAGGGGCGGCACGTTTCAGGCCGGCGTCCCATACAGATGTCCGCTGTACTCTTCAAACAGGGATTCCTCCTGTTTCTTCATATAGATTATCACATCCTCTTCTCCAAAAAACAACTGAAAATGAATGCTGCCCACGCTGGTGTCCAGTAGATGGGTGCGGATATAGAAGGTGTTTTCATCCAGCCACATGCCGCTGGAAGCGCAGAACATGCCGCAGATCGGAAAGCGGTCCGGGATTACCTGATAAAGTCCGAAGGGCAGACTGCAGGGGATTCCCCTCAGGGTATAGCGCAGCACGCCGATGTCTTGGGACAATTCCAGAGAAACCATAGAAAAGGCTTCGTTTCCCTGGATCTGATAGACCTTTCCCCCAATCCTTAAACCGTCTGTGCGGGGATCCAGAAAAGACACAGGCCGGGTTGTTCCTTCACAGGAGGGACAGGTGTCCCGAAGGTGAGGGTCACAGCCCCGGGCATAGACGCCGGCCACCGGCTCCAGGCGCAGGTTGGACACCGTCTGCCATAACGCCTCTCTGGCTTCCGGGGGAGCGCTGCGGCTTTCCAGTCCGGGCAACAGGATCTGATGGAGGGCATCATAGAGCAGCTGATTGCCCCCGTTCATCCCCTGAGTGTCTGCGGTGGTCACCACCAGCAGCCCCTGGGCGGGATAACAGAGAATCAGCTGCCCTCCCATGCCATAGCAGATCCGGGCCTCATGCTCTCCCTGCCAGAAAGAATAGCCATAGCCCTGACATTCTCCGGTGATGGGGCCGGTGACGGCGGTGGCGCTGTGCCAGGTCAGGGCCATGGCGACCAGATCCCTGCGCAGCAGCTGTCTGCCGTTCCAGCAGCCTTCCTGCATCAGAAATCTGCCCAGCAGCACCAGGTCTTCAGCTGTGGCCATGAGGCCGCTGCCCCCCAGGGAGTGGCCGAAGGGATCGGTAAGCATGTAGGACACCCTGCTCCATCCCATCTCCCCCAGCATCACTTCCCTTAGATAATCCAGCAGAGATTGCCCGGTGAGCTTTTCCACCAGGGCGCAGAGGGTGTGGGAGGCGCTGGTGTCATAGTGGAACACCGTGCCCGGCCTGTGGGTGGGGGCCACAGTGAAAAAACTCTCCACCCAGTCCCTGGTCATGTCAAACTTATAGGAGGTGGAAGCGTGGCAGCTTCGCATCATCAGCATATGCCGCAGAGTGGTCTGCCGGATCCATAGATGGGTGCTTTCATTCGTGTATTCCGGGAAATACCCACAGATGGGATCGTCCAGGGACAGTATGCCTTTCTCACAGAGCTTCAGCACGGCCAGGGCCGTCAGGTTTTTGCTGACTGAGAACATACGGTGAAGCTGCCCCTTCCGGCAGGGGGCGTAGTAGGCCTCCAACTGGGGTCGGTCATGCAGCAGGATGTGCAGACTGTGCAGGGGGATATGGGCCTGTTGCAATCGGTTCAACAGCCGGAGCAGTACGTCCGGGGAGATTTCCTCTCTGGGAGGCGGGCAGGGGCTCGCGTTACACATATCATTTACCATACCTTTCTTTCGCGTTTCTTTATGGGCTTATTTTTTCTCATTGTATCATGGAAAGAGCCGCTTTTTCAAGTCTGTGTCGTTCTGTGCCGTTGTAACACACTTTTTAGAGCTTCCATGCTGTATGTAGGTTTTAGGAACTGTTCAAAAATAACTTTTAATATTGCTTGTCTTTTCCTCCGATAGCACTGCTCGAAAATCAGTTACATAGCCCGCTATGCGCCTGATTTTTGAGCAGCACTCTCGAAGAAAAATTCAGCGTACTATTTAAAAGATATTTATTGACAGTTCCTTATGAAACAAAATGAAAGCGATTACATAAAATGAGTGAAATTTGGATGTAAAAAAAGTAAAAGTGCTTACAAAGCAAAAATTAGAAACAAACGACAAATAATCGCAAATAAATGTCGCAAAAGCAAAATTGCTGGAAAATGTGAGAATATCAGGTGGTTTGTGGGGGGTAATGTGGCTTTCGGACACAAGCCGGAAAAAGAGGGAGGTGAAAAAAAGCTCCAAATAGTTCTGAGGCAGACTTTGATATATGCCAAAATGAAAGCGCTTACGTAACCTAATAGGTGAATAATGCACATAATATAGCATAAAAAAACAGCAGAACTAACAAAATAGAGCAAAAAATCAATGTTTTTAGAAAATACGCTTGTTAATATGCCCAATATGTGTTACTATATACCTACCGTCAGAGATAAAACAGGCGGCAGAACAGGTCAAAACCTGTAAACACTTACATTTTTAGGAGGAGGATGTATTACTATGAAAAAAGCAAGTAAGTTTGTAGCGTCTCTTCTGGCAGGCAGCATGGTGATGTCCATGGCGGCTTGTGGAAATGACGCGGGCAATCAGAACGAGAGCAGCACGCCACAGTCCAACGTGGAGTCCACTACTCCGGCCGCAGGCGGCGAGGAGTCTACCCCCGCTTCCGACAGCACCGAGCCTGAAGCGCCCGCCAACGAGGTGGCGAAGCCTGACAAGATCAAGGTTATGATCGACGGTACAGTTCCCACTCAGGAGAATTACGGCGATGATTTCTGGAAGAAGTACACAGAGTTGACCGGCATTGAAGTGGAAGTGATTCAGCCGGACCATGACGCTTATTACGATGTGGTTGGCCAGACTTTCGCAGGCAGGGATTGGCCGGATGTCATTATCCTGTCGTCTACTTACTATACCGGATATGCTTCCGAGGGCGCGCTGTGGGATATGACCGATGCATACGCTTCTTCTGACCTCAAGACCCGTCATGACGCCAAGGCCGGTAGCGACACCGTTGTGGACAGCCTGAGAATCAATGGCTCCCTGTACGGTATGCCCGCAACTCACGGCAACGGCTGCGTTACTTATGTGAAGCAGGCTTGGCTGGACAACTGCGGCATTACTTCCGTTCCCACCAATTATGAAGAGTATGTGGCCATGCTGGATGCGTTCACCAACGGCGATCCCGATGGCGACGGCGTCAACGGCAATACCTTCGCCGTGGCGGCGGCAGGCTTCATCGGCAACGAGGCGCCTTACACCAACTATCTGGCAGAGTTCTACCAGGACGCATATCCTTCCTTTATGCAGGATGCCAGCGGCAACTGGATAGACGGCTTTGAGACCGACGCCATGAAGGCGGCCATGGGGAGACTGGCTGACGCATATGCCAAGGGCTACATTGATCCCACCACTCTGACCAATGGTACCGGCGACTGCCGTAACAAATTCTACAGCGATGAGTTCGGCGTGTTCACTTACTGGGCCGGCACATGGGCCAACAACCTGAAGACCAATCTGGAAGCCAACGAACTGTCCGGCGAACTGGTTGCTCTGCCTCCCATCGCTGAGGTCGGCGCTTATGTAGACCGTATCACTCCTGCATGGTGCATCACTTCTACCTGTGAGAACCCCGAGGGCGTGTTCAAGTATTTCATCGAGGCAATGCAGGATGGCGGCGACGTGCAGTTCCTGTTCACCTATGGCGTAGAGGGCAAGCACTGGTCCAGAGCAGCAGAGACCCTGTGGGCTGACACCGAAAAGGCTAAGACCTATGAGGAAGGCCAGTTCCACTTCCTGCCCAACGCTGAGAAGCCGGAGACTGCCTATACCAAGGCTCACATTGATCCCATGCTGGCTCTGGTTGACCTGGAAGCGCCTGAGAACAGTGTAACCGAGACCGCTTTGGCAGCACAGGAGTTGTTCAACGCCAACTGTAAGCCTGCTTTCATCGTTCCTTCTACCGATGAGATGAGCATGTACAACGGTGACCTGACCACCCTGAAGAACGAGCTGATCGCTAAAGTTACCATGGGCGAGATGACCATTGAAGATGCTTACGCAAAGTATGAGGCTGACGGCGGCGCAGAGTGGTCCAAGACCATTGTGGATTCCCTGAACGCTCAGTAAGCCGGCTATACGGACGGTTAGCAAAAAAGAATTGTGGAGCTGTGGAGCAATCCATGGCTCCGCATATTCATGAATGTATGGGTGATTATATTTGGAAAGAGGAAGAGCAGATATGAAAAAGACGAAAACAGCGGTTCCGAAGCAAAAGATCAGCGGCGCGAAACTTCGGGCCAAGATCTATAAGTACAGGGGTTTCTACCTTATGTTTTTACCTGTTCTTATTTTTGCCATCATATTTAGTTATCTGCCTATGTTTGGTATCTTTCTTGGGTTTACCAACTATAACGGCATCAAAGATCCAACCTTTGTCGGATTCAAAAATTTTGAGAGAATGTTTAAAATGGCCAATTTCTGGTCAGCTTTTACCAACACGATCGTGATTAGTCTGGTCAAGCTCATATTGACGACGCTGTTTGCCGTAATAGTGTCCCTGTTCCTGAACGAGATTGTGAATCTTCATTTTAAAAAGGTGGTTCAGACCATCATCTATCTGCCACATTTTATGTCCTGGGTAGTTACAGCGTCTATATTCTCCCTGATCCTGGCTCCCACAAACCATGGCCTGGTAAATACCTTCCTGGTGAGTATCGGCGTGCTGGAACCAAACGGTATGATCTATTTCCTGGGGTCGGATAAATGGTGGCGATTTGCGTATTACATAATTAATATTTGGAAAGAAACCGGTTGGCAGACCGTTATTTTCATGGCTACGCTGGCCGGCATCAATACAGAGTTATATGAAGCGGCTTCCATTGACGGCGCCGGGCGGTGGAATAAGATGCGTTTTATCACCTTCCCCGCGCTGGCCAACACCATTCTGACTGTGTTTATCCTGAATCTGGCGAAGGTTATGAACCTGTTCGAGTCCGCGTTTGTATTGCAGAACGACGCAGTGCTGGGCACGGCGAATGTTCTGGAGACCTATATATACTATCAGACTTTTAACAGCGGCGCCATTCCTAACTATGGATATACTACGGCCATCGGTCTGTTTAAGTCGTTGGTAGGATGCGTGCTGGTGCTTGTCTGCAACCAATGGAGCAAGAAGGTGCGCGAAGGCCGCGGAATCGTATAGGGAGGAGGAAACGGATATGAAAACAAAGAAAAAATTTCCGGTTTTCCGGATTGTCAATGGCCTGGTCTTTATCCTGTTGGCATTGATTATCATTATTCCCATGTGGAAGATTTTGGTGGACTCGTTTGACTTAAAGACCGCTTATGGTATGAAAATGTGGCCCGAGAAATTTGGGCTGGCCGGTTATGTCTCGGTATTCCGTAATCCTACCCTGTCCCGTCCTCTGGTGATCTCCTTTATCACCACAATCCTGGGGACGTTGCTGGCGCTGACCCTGTCCACCCTGGGAGCCTATGTACTGATTCAGTGGGAGATGCCGGGAAGAACGTTTTTTGCCAACTTCCTGCTGTTCACCATGATATTTAACGGCGGTATGATCCCCACCTATCTGGTGCTGAGTTCCCTGAAACTGACCAATACCCTGCTGGTGGTTATTCTGTTCCCGGCTCTGAATGTGTATAATCTGGTGTTGATGCGGAACTTCTTTGAGGGGATTCCCCAGAGTCTGTTCGAGTCGGCTACCCTGGACGGCTGCTCGCCGATGCAGACCTTTATCCGCATTGTGCTGCCCATGTCCAAGGCCGCACTGGCGTCCATCGGACTTATGTATGCCGTAACCTACTGGAACGATTACACACACTACAAACTGTATATCACCGACTCCAAATGGTACAACTTCCAGATGAAGCTGCGCAGTGTTATCATGGGAAGTGATCTGCCTCAGTCCACCGGCGGAGCCACCGAGAATACTGTTAAGAATGCGGCCATCATTGTGGTTATCATTCCTTTCATGATTTTGTATCCTTTCCTTCAGAAGTATTTCGTGAAGGGCGTGAATATCGGTGCGGTAAAGGAATAGGAAAAGAATGTGGTAAAACAAGGGAAACTTCGGTTTCCCTTGTTTTACCGAATACAGATGCATCAGGTACGACTTTGGCGCCGTTTGGTATGGGTACGGATGTTGCCCCGATTTAATGGCGTGGGCTGAAAAGGGCCATATAAGGGGTCATGAAGATTGAAAAGAGGAAGAGGATATGTGCACAATCTTTTGGGCTGGAGATTCCACCGTGCAGACCAATGACTATACCACCTACCCGCAGACCGGCATAGGTCAGGTATTTGGCCTGTTCCTGAAAAAGGACTGCCGGGTGGAGAACCATGCGAAGAATGGCCGCAGCACCAGGAGTTTTATCCAGGAGGGCAGGCTGCGGGACATAGAGGCCCGGATCGGCCCGGGGGATTTCCTTTTTATACAGTTTGGCCACAATGACGAGAAGCAGGAGGATCCCGCCAGATATACGGAGCCTTTTTCCGATTTTATAGAGAACCTGGAATGTTTTATCCGAGCGGCCAAAGAGCATGGAGCCCATCCCGTACTGATCACCCCCCTGGAAAGGCGGAGATTCGATCCGGCGGGGAGATTGGAGCCCAGCCTGCATACGGACTATGTGGCCGGCATGAAACGGGCCGCGGAACAGAATCAGGTACCGCTGGTGGATCTCTACAGCATGAGCCGGGAAGAATTGATCCGGGCGGGGGAGCAGGAGAGCAGAAAGTGGTATATGTTTTTCCCGGAGGGGACTTACCGGGAACATCCCGGGGCGTCCTGCGACAACACCCATCTGCGGTATGAGGGAGCTGTGTTGTACGGCAGTCTGATTGCGAAAGGGCTCCGCATACTGGGGGGAATTTACACGGATTTGCTGGTGGATTTCTGATATCGCAAATTTTTGCATTTTTCTTAAAAAAAGTTGTTGACAGTGAAGGGCTTTTTTGATATTATAGTTTTTGCCGTTGGGAGACGGAGCGAAAGAATGGCTTCGCTAACACTCTTTGGAGAGATATCGAAGTGGTCATAACGAGGCGGTCTTGAAAACCGTTTGTCCGCAAGGGCGCGTGGGTTCGAATCCCACTCTCTCCGTTAGGAGATAAGGGATTGTCTCCATGATTAATTAAATAAAAAGCAATAAGTCAACTGATCTGGAGAAGTACCCAAGAGGTTGAAGGGACACCCCTGGAAAGGGTGCAGGTCGTTAATAGCGGCGCGAGGGTTCAAATCCCTCCTTCTCCGTTGGACGGCATAAGCCGTCCGCAACAGTTATTTAAAGCGACAATCGAATTGATGTTCAGAATGCAGATTCAGAGCATCGGCTCGAAGTGTCAGTTTGGAGCAATAGTTCAGAGTGTCGACTCAGAGCGTTAGTTCGGAACAACAGTTCAGAACATTGGCTCGGAGCATCAGTTCGGAGCGATAGCTCCATGATCCTTGACAAATAAACAGCAATGCAACCCTGAAAATTCTTTTAAAACCTTCCTGATTAAAAAAGGAAGGAAGCAACCCCGAAAAGGGGAAACAGAAGTAATTTCAGAGAACAAAACCTAAAAGACAGTAATGCCAGATGACAGAAACTGGCTTGGACAAATTTGAACATGAGAGTTTGATCCTGGCTCAGGA
>JAAWKU010000056.1 GCA_022797535.1 Lachnospiraceae bacterium
CCCGGACGGCGGCCAACCCGGCCCTGGACAGTACGGCGGGCAGGGAGCGGGGAGAAGGGCAAAATGCTTTGGCCGGGGAAGCCGCATTAAAGTCGGGCGGTCACGACGGACAGACCAGAGAACCGGAAGGGAAAGGCAACCGGGGAGACGGCGGCGCGGGAGAGACAACCGTGTTTGACGCGCATCTGGAAAAGATCACGGACGCCGTGTTAAAGGGCAACCGAAACGGCATCGCCGCCATGACGGCTCAGGCCCTGAATCAGGGAGCGGATCCTGCCAGGCTGCTGAATGAGGGGCTGCTTCCTGCGATAAACAGGGTGGGGGATTATTTTGAGCAGAAAAAATATTTTCTGCCCCAGTTAATCGCCAGCGCAGAGGCCATGAAAAATGCCATTCAGGTGCTGGAACCCCATCTGCTGCGGGAGCAGGACGCCCAGTCCATGCCGGTGGTGGTCATTGCCACCGTGGAGGGGGATATCCACGACATCGGCAAGAATCTGGTGGCGCTGATGCTGAAGAATCATGGCTTCCGGGTGGTGGATCTGGGGAAGGATGTACCAAAGGAAGAGATCATCCGGGCGGCCCGGGAGCATCAGGCGGATATCATCGCCCTGTCGGCTCTTATGACCACCACCATGCAGCGGATGCGGGAGGTGGTGGCTCTTGCCAGGCAGGAGGGGATCACCGCCAGGATCATGATCGGCGGGGCGGTGACCACCCAGGAGTATGCGGACGAGATTCATGCGGACGGCTATTCCAAAGACGCGGCGGAGGCGGTGAAACTGGCCCGGCGTCTGCTGGGCATGATGAACAGGCAGGAAAATGCCGGGCAACAGGCTTCAGACGCCGCACATCCCCAATAAAAAAGGGAAGTTCGTGGAATCTGGTTAAATCCTTGACTTGTATATCATATTCCATTGTGTTAGAATGGGAAGAATTAAAACTGGAATATGCAGAGCAGAGGAATCGGCAATCCTCAAATCAGAAGAGTATCAGGAGGTTTATATGATAGGTGCGGATGCCATAATCAAATGTTTGGAAGAAGAGGGCGTGAAATATGTATTTGGATATCCCGGCGTAGCCATCTGCCCCTTTTACAACAGTATCCTGCAGTCGGAGATTCAGACCGTTTTGATCCGCACGGAACAGAACGCGGCCCATGCGGCCAGCGGTATGGCCAGGCTCACGGGCAGGCCCGGAGTCTGTGCAGTGACCAGCGGCCCCGGCGCAACCAATGTGATCACCGGTATCGCCACCGCTTTTGCGGACAGTATTCCCCTGGTGTGCATCACCGGACAGGTACATACGGATCTGCTGGGCAGTGATTCCTTCCAGGAGGCGGATATCACCGGCGCAGTGGAGTCCTTTGTGAAATACAGTTATCTGGTCAAGAATGTCAATGACATTCCCCGGATTTTCAAGGAGGCTTTTCACATCGCCAATACAGGCCGCAAAGGCCCTGTGCTGATCGATATACCCATTGATGTCCAGAACGCGCCTCTGAGCAGGTTCCAATACCCTGCGGAAGTCAATATGCGCACCTATAAGCCCACGGTCAAGGGCCATGCGGTGCAGATCAAGAAAGTAATCAGGGAGCTGGAGCGGGCCAGGCGCCCCATCATCTGCGTGGGAGGCGGCGTGCTGCTCAGCGGGGCCAGGGACGAACTGCGGGACTTTGTGGAGAAATATCGGATTCCTGTGGTGTCCACCATGATGGGCATCGGGGTCATGCCCACGGAGCATCCCCTGTATTTCGGCATGGTTGGCAACCATGGCAAGGCATATGCCAACAGGGCCATGAATGAGTCGGATCTGTTGATTATGGCCGGGGCCAGGGTAGCAGACCGGGCAGTGAGCCAGCCGGATCTGATCACCAGGGACAAGGTGCTGGTACATATCGACGTGGATCCGGCGGAGATCGGCAAAAACGCAGGACCCACCATTCCTCTGGTGGGGGATGTGAAACACATTTTCCAGGATTTTGCCAGGGAGGAATTTGGCTGTGAACACGAGGAATGGCTTCAGACGCTGGCCCATTACCGGGAGACTCTGGTGGCAAAACGCAGGCCCAATCCGGCCTATGTGGATCCGGCGGCTTTTATCACCCGCCTGTCCGAAAAGATGGCTCCGGACGCGGTATATGTGGCGGATGTGGGGCAGAACCAGATCTGGTCCTGTGGCTATCACATTGTAAAGGAGGGGCGTTTCCTCACCTCCGGCGGCATGGGCACCATGGGATATTCCATCCCGGCGGCCATGGGAGCCAAACTGGCGGACAGGAACAGGCAGGTCATCGCCGTGTGCGGCGACGGCTCCTTCCAGATGTCCATGATGGAACTGGCCACCATGCGCCAGTATCGGATCCCGGTGAAGATCATCGTTCTGAAGAACGGCTATCTGGGGATGGTGCGGGAATACCAGCATTATGCCTACAAAGACAATTATTCGGTGGTGGATCTCTCCGGCAGCCCCATGCTGGACAAGATTGCGGCAGCCTACGATATGCAGTATCAATTGCTGGAAAACATGGATCGGGCGGAGGAGGTGCTGGACGCGTTTTTGAAGGAAGATGCCTCCGTGCTGCTGGAGTGTCTGATTGATCCCATGGATCTGGTGAAGTAAGGGGGGCGGATGTTATGAGAAAAAGAATCTATTCCGTTCTGGTGGAGAACCGTTCCGGCGTGCTGGGCAAGGTGGCCGGGCTTTTTGCCAGGAGATGTTTCAATATTGACTCCCTGACAGTGGGGGAGACGGACGACCCGGAGATCTCCTGCATGACCATCGTCAGCAGCGGGGATGAACGTACCATAGAACAAATTGAAAAACAGCTCAACAAGAAGCTGGATGTGATCAAAGTCAAGACATTTGACGAAAGTCAGAGCGTGAGCCGGGAACTGATGCTGGTGAAAGTGCGCCACAACAAGGGCAACCGCCGGGAAATCACGGAGATCTGTGAGATTTTGAGGGCGGAGATCGTGGACATGTCCAAACATTTCATGATGATCCAGATCTGTGACACACCGGACCGGACCAAACTGCTGCTGACCATGCTGCAGTCCATCAGCATTGCGGAGGTGGCCCGTACCGGGACCCTGGCTCTGGCAAAATGCAGTGAGAACGACGATTAGGGTTGACATTCACGCTTTATCTTGCTAAAATGTAGAGCGAATATAAGGCAAGTTTCAGTCTGACGGAACAGGAGTATACCATGCAGAAGAGAGTATTCCAATTATTGACAGATAATACATCCGGCGTGCTGAGCCGCATATCCGGCCTGTTTTCCCGCAGGGGATACAATATTGAGAGCATTACGGCGGGCGTGACGGCAGATCCCCGCTTCACGCGGATCACCATTGTGGCATACGGCGATGATGAGATTCTGGAGCAGATCGAAAAGCAGGTGGGCAAGCTGGTGGATGTGCGCAGCATCCGGGAACTGAAGCCGGAGGAGAGCGTCTACCGGGAGCTTGCGCTGATCAAGGTGAAGGCGGATCCCCAGCAGCGTCAGGGCATCATAGCCGTGGCGGATATCTTTCGGGCCAATATCATCGACGTGTCCAAGGACAGCCTGATCATCGAGATCACCGGCAATCAGGCCAAGATCGACGCCTTCATGAATCTGCTGGATGGCTATGAGATTCTGGAGTCGGCCAGGACGGGAATAGCGGGCCTGGGCAGGGGGATGGAGAATGTGATCCATCTGGAGAACCAATAGGCCGGGACAAGTTAGCTCTAGGGACAACAACCTATCAGTTATAAATTATTTTAACATAATGGAGGAAAAGAAGATGGCAAAGATTTTTTATCAGGAAGATTGCAACCTGTCTCTGTTAGAGGGCAAGACAATCGCGATTATCGGCTACGGCAGCCAGGGACATGCCCATGCGCTGAACCTGAAGGAGTCCGGCTGCAACGTGATCATCGGTCTGTACGAGGGTTCCAGATCCTGGGACAAAGCCGTGAAGCAGGGCTTTGAAGTGTATACTGCCGCAGAGGCTGCCAAGAGAGCGGATATCATCATGATCCTGATCAACGACGAGAAACAGGCGGATCTGTACAAGAAGGACATCGAGCCCAATCTGGAGGCGGGCAATATGCTGATGTTTGCCCACGGCTTCAATATCCACTTTGGCTGTATTGTGCCTCCCGCGGATGTGGATGTGACTATGATCGCTCCCAAGGGCCCTGGCCACACTGTGAGAAGCGAATATCAGGAAGGCAAGGGCGTTCCCTGCCTCATCGCCGTAGAGCAGGATGCCACCGGCAAGGCTCAGGATCTGGCTCTGGCTTATGCGCTGGGCATCGGCGGCGCCAGGGCGGGTGTGCTGGAGACCACCTTCCGCACCGAGACCGAGACCGATCTGTTCGGCGAACAGGCTGTACTGTGCGGCGGTGTGTGCGCTCTGATGCAGGCCGGCTTTGAGACTCTGGTGGAGGCTGGTTATGACGAGAGAAATGCTTACTTTGAGTGTATCCATGAGATGAAGCTGATCGTGGATCTGATCTACCAGAGCGGTTTTGCGGGCATGCGCTATTCCATCTCCAACACCGCGGAGTACGGCGATTATGTTACCGGCCCCAAGATTGTGACCGAGGAGACCAAGAAGGCCATGAAGAAGGTGCTGAGCGATATCCAGGACGGCACTTTCGCCAAGGAGTTCCTGCTGGATATGTCTCCCGCAGGCAAACAGGTTCACTTCAAGGCCATGAGAAAACTGGCCAGCGAGCATCCTGCGGAGAAGGTCGGCGAAGAGATCCGCAAGCTGTACAGCTGGAACAATGAAGAGGACAAGCTGATCAACAACTAAACGCTGCTTTGAAAAAGCTGTGGACCTACATAAAAAGGGAATTGTTGTCAGATGGAGAACTTTCTCCATGGGACGGCAATTCCTATTTTTTGTCCCGGCTTGCATATTCATTTCGAAATTGTACCGGGGTTTTTCCAGTAGCCTTTTTGAAAGCCTGGGAGAAGTAGGACTGGGAGGAGAAACCCAGTATGCTGGAAATCTGTGAGATGGAGCAGGTGGTGGACTCCAGCAGGGATTTTGCCTCCTGGATCCTTTTCTGCAGAAGGTAGTTGATGGGAGAGAGCCCGGTGTACTTGGCGAAGGCGTGGGCCATGTAGTATTTATTCATATGGGTGAGGGCGGCCAGGGTATCCAGGGAGATATCTTCCGCATAGTTTGCGTCCAGATAATTTTTGATCTGGGCGCATTCCCGGTTCAGGAGTTTTTGATCCCTCTGCACGATGGAAAGATGGTCGTTGCGCAGCATACAGATCAGCAGGATTTCCAACAGGTTCTGACACACGGTTTCGTAATTGTCCTTCTTGGAGGAAATCTCTTCCAGCATGATATTCAGATAGGCGTACACATTGGAACTCTGCATGTTGTACTTGTAAACCGCTCCGGAAGCGGTCTGCATGGAGAGGCCGTCCTGAGCAGCGGCGATGTCCTCGAAGGAGAAGGTAAGACCCTCGATTCCCAGGACAATATAATCCAGAGGTTTGGTGCGCAGGGATTTTTCGGTGTGCTGTACATGAGGATTGATAATGACCATGTCATTTTTCCCCACAGGAAATTCAGCCCCTTCTGCGATAAAAGTCCCGCTTCCGTCCACCACATAAAACAGCTCGCTGAAGGGATGAGAATGCAAAATGCTCTGCCAGTCTCCCTCGTATTTGGATGTTGTGACGTACAGGAGCTTGGAACTGTAAGACAAGGAAGGCTTGTCATGTTCCATGCGGTGTCTTGTGTTTCCCATAATGTGTCCTCCGGGCGCTCTCTATGTTCCATCTCAGTATAGCAGATTTTATATATTTTGTCTATTGTCACAGGCTGTCACAAAATGTATAAAATGGCACTGGCGTGAGAGAAAAACGGGAGAGAAAAAACGGGAAAAAAACTGCTTTTTGGATGTAATGCAATATGCATATACAGAGAAAAATATTCAAATATACATATATGTAATTTATACAATACATAAAAAGAGTTTTAAAATTATCATTAAAACTTGCACAAGAGCAAGATATATAAAATACCCAGCAATAAACAGGTTGAATATACAAAATAATTTCCTTATACTAAAAATACAGACGGACGGCAGCTCCAGCGTCCGAACCCATGCGGCAATTGTGCCAAATGGAACTTTTAAAACGGAGGGAGTTATTATGAAAAGGAAAAAAGTTCTTTCGGCTTTACTGGTGACGACTCTGGCGGCTTCCCTGTTGGCGGGATGCGGCAGCGAGGGCGACAAGCCTGCTTCCGGAGGCGGGGAACAGGTGCTGAAGGTGGCGGCTTTTGAAGGCGGCTACGGTGCGGAAATGTGGTCGGAAGTGGTAGCCGCGTTTGAGGCTTCCCATCCCGGCGTGACTGTGGAACTCACCATCGACAAGAAGCTGGAGGATGTGATCAGCCCCAGCATGAAGGCGGGCGATTATCCGGATGTGGTACATCTTGCCACAGGGCGTGAGGCGGCCCTGACCGAGACGCTGACCAAGGAAAACGCGCTGCTTCCCCTGACAGATGTGCTTGAGATGAATGTGCCCGGTGAAAATGTGAAGGTAAAGGATAAGATCATTCCCGGATTTTTGGACACATTGGCCACCAATCCCTACGGGGACGGCGTGACTTATTATGCGCCCATGTTCTACAGCCCCTGCGGTCTGTTCTACAACGCGGGCCTGTTCAAGGAAAAAGGCTGGGAAGTGCCCAACACCTGGGAGCAGATGTGGGCTCTGGGCGACAAGGCGGCAGCGGAGGGCATCGCGCTGTTCACCTACCCCACCACGGGATACTTTGACGCGTTTACATACGCCACTCTGGCTTCCGCAGGCGGGCCGGAATTCTTCAACAGATGCATGACCTATGAGGACGGCATCTGGGAGAGCGAGAACGCTACCAAGGTATTCAATCTGATCGAGCAGTTGGGCCGGTATACCGAGGGTACCACCGTGGCCAACGCCAACAATGACAACTTTACCAAGAATCAGCAGTTGATCCTGGATAACAAGGCGATCTTCTGTCCCAACGGCACCTGGCTGCCCGGCGAGATGGCGGAAGCTCCCAGGGCAGAGGGATTTGAGTGGGGCTTTATGGCTATCCCTGCGGTAAACGATGGCGGAGCCGGATGCTCCTTCTGCTGGTTTGAGCAGATGTGGATCCCCTCAGCGGCCAAGAATCAGGATCTGGCCAAGGAATTCGTGGCCTATATGTACTCTGATGAGGCGGCCAGGATTTTCGCTAAGGCCACGGCGATCCAACCCGTCAAAGGTGTGAGCGATTATCTGGAGGGCGACAACAAGATGTTCTACAGCATCTACGACAACGGCGCTACCGCGGTTATGGGCGGGTTTGCCGCCACAGCCCCGGTGGAAGGCGTCAATATGCTGGATACCCTGTGCGGGACTGTGAACAGTATTGTCAGCGGAGATAAGACCGTTGCCCAGTGGCAGGCTGCTGTGGAAGAAGTGAGCGATAAACTGAGAGCGGCAATGGAATAAGTGCCAGAAGGGTGCTCCAGAGGCTTCTGCCTTTGGAGCACTTTTGTTAAGGAGGTATGCACGTGAAAAGGGGCAGAGCGAGAAGCGTTTTTATCGGGGTTTGTGTGGCGCCGGCAGTCATACTGTTTATCATTTTTATGCTGATCCCCACCATCAATGTGTTTAAGATGTCGCTGTACAAATGGGGTGGCTATTCCAACAACAAGACCTTTGTGGGGCTTAACAACTTCAGGATACTCGTGGAGGATATGAACTTTTTCCGCTCTTTCCAGAACACCATCCTCCTGATTATCTGCGTTACCATTGTCACCATGGCCCTTTCCCTGGTGTTTGCCGCCATCCTTTCCAGGGAAAAGATCAGGGGGCAGAATTTTTTCAGAATTGTATTCTATATTCCCAACATTTTGTCCGTGGTGGTGATCTCGGCCATCTTTTCGGCCATCTATGATCCCAACAACGGGCTGCTGAACAGCATCATCGGCGTTTTCCGGGGGAGCGGCAAGACACCCATTCTCTGGCTGGGAGAGCAGAAGCTGGTGATCTACAGCCTGGCCATCGCCATGATCTGGCAGGCCATCGGCTACTACATGGTTATGTACATGGCCAGCATGGCCAGTGTGCCGGAGAGTCTCTATGAATCGGCCAATCTGGAGGGGGCGGGGAGGGTACGGCAGTTCTTTTCCATCACCCTGCCGCTGATCTGGACCAATGTCAGGACCACTCTGACTTTCTTCGTGATCAGTTCCATTAATTTAAGTTTCCTGTTCGTCAAGGCGCTGACCGGCGGCGGGCCGGACGGGGCCACAGAAGTTTTCCTGAGTTATATGTATAAGCAGGCATACACCAATTCCTCCTACGGGTATGGAATGGCGGTGGGAGTGGTGGTCTTTCTGTTCTCCTTCGGCCTGTCGGCGTTGATTAACTTTGTCACCAGGAGGGAGCCTCTGGAGTTTTAAGGGGGGAGTATCATGAAAAAGAAAAAAGAGATGAGTTTTAACACCTTATATAAGCTGTTTATCTATGTGGCCCTGCTGACGCTGGCCGTCAGTATCGTGGTGCCCGTGGCCTGGGTGTTTCTGGCGTCCGTCAAGGAAAACTCCGAGTTTTATGGGAATCCCTGGACCATGCCCAAGGGCTTCTATTTCCAGAATTTTATAGACGCTTTTCAAAAGGCCAGGATGGGAGAGTATTTTATGAACTCGGTGCTGGTGACTGCGCTGGCGCTGGCCATTCTTCTGGTGGTGGCGCTGCCGGCGGCCTATGTGCTGGCCAGATACCGCTTCCGGGGCAGCAAGCTGATCAATGTAATGTTCATGGGAGGTCTGTTTATCAATGTAAATTATATTGTAGTGCCTATTTTCCTGATGTTTGTGGATGCGGATAAACTGCTGAAAAGTTGGGGAGGTTCCGGCTTTTTCCTGAACAATCTCTTTGTGGTGGCTCTGGTGTACGCCTCTACGGCGCTGCCCTTCACCATTTATCTGTTGTCCGGCTTTTTTGTCACCATTCCCAGGGACTACGAGGAGGCTGCCTATGTGGATGGCAGCGGCTATTTCCGAACCATGATCCGAGTGATGATGCCCATGGCGCTGCCCAGCATTATCACCGTGATCCTGTTTAATTTCCTGTCCTTCTGGAATGAGTACATTATCTCCATGACCCTGCTCACCTCGGATGATAAGACGCTTCCCGTAGGGCTTATGCAGCTGATGCAGGCGCAGAAGGCAGCGGCCAACTACGGGCAGCTGTACGCCGGGCTGGTCATTGTGATGCTTCCCACGCTGATCCTGTATATCATGGTACAGAAAAAGCTGACCCAGGGCATGAGCCT
Source organism: Lachnospiraceae bacterium (assembly GCA_022797535.1). Lineage (GTDB taxonomy): Bacteria > Bacillota > Clostridia > Lachnospirales > Lachnospiraceae > Acetatifactor. The sequence goes on from JAAWKU010000056.1 coordinate 9,333, forward strand.
TGGCGGATTGAAGGGGTAAAGGAGGAAATCATATGAAATGGATAACCAGATTGCTTTCCACTGCGGTTTTTGTAGTCAGTGTGGCCCTGGTGATGATGGGGCAGCGCATGATCGGTCCGGTGGGGCTGACCATTATGCTGGTGGGTTTGGCAGGGATATTGCTTCTCTTATATCTGTATAACCGGAAGTTTCGATGACAGTTCGATGACACTTTATCATAACCAGTTGAGGGCCTGCGGGAGCGGGCGGACAGGAGCGGGAATGAATATGAAAACGAAAGGCAGACTGACTTTGCCTACGGATGTGGACATGGTGGAGGAGACCATACGATTGAAAAACCTGCTGGGGGCGGACGCCCTGCGGGACTGCGACGGAACCACCATGCCGGAGGAACTTTTGAGTCAGGACGCAAAAATCTATGCCACTTACTATACCACCAGGAAAGACAATGACTGGGCCATGCAAAATCCGGAGGAAATCCAGCAGGAATATCTGATCAGCGACCGGGTGACGGCCAGGGGCGATGAACTTCGCATAGAACTTATGAAAGGGTTTCACACCCAGCAGTTAAAGGTGAATACCCTGGACTCCCCCAAACGTTGGTGGGAGGTGGTGGACAGAACCACCGGGGAAGTAGTGCCTGTGGATCAATGGGAATATGAGGAGGAATCCGGGGAGGTGGTGATCCGGACCGTTCCCTATCACCAGTATACGGTGAGTTTCCTGGCTTTTCTGATCTGGGACCCGGTACATATGTACAATTATATCACTAACGACTGGAAGGACGCGCCCCATCAGCTTACCTTTGACGTGCGCCAGCCCAAGACCCAGGCTTATGTCAAGGAGAAACTGCGAAAATGGTGCCAGGAGAATCCCCATGTGGATGTGGTGCGTTTTACCACTTTTTTCCATCAATTTACCCTGACCTTTGACGATCAGAAGCGGGAAAAATATGTGGAGTGGTTTGGCTACAGCGCCAGCGTCAGTCCCTATATTCTGGAGCAGTTTGAAAAATGGGCGGGGTATCCTTTCCGGCCCGAGTATATCGTGGATCAGGGCTACCACAATTCCATTTTCCGGGTGCCCTCCAAAGAGTTCCGGGACTTTATGGAGTTCCAGCAGATCGAAGTGTGTAAGCTGGCCAAAGAACTGGTGGATATTGTGCACGGTTATGGCAAGGAAGCCATGATGTTCCTGGGAGACCACTGGATCGGCACGGAGCCTTTCGGAAAATATTTTGACAGCATCGGCCTGGACGCGGTGGTGGGCTCCGTGGGAGACGGCGTGACCCTGCGGATGATCTCGGATATAAAGGGGGTCAAATACAGGGAGGGCCGCCTGTTACCCTATTTCTTCCCGGATGTGTTCACGGAAGGGGGGGATCCCATCGGGGAGGCCCAGGACAACTGGCTCAAGGCCAGAAGGGCTATTCTGCGCTCCCCCCTGGATCGGATCGGATACGGCGGTTATCTGAAGCTGGCGTCGCAGTGGCCGGGCTTTATCGACCAGATTGGCCGGGTGGTAGAGGAATTCCGGCAGATTCATGAGAATATGCAGGGAAGCAGGGCCTATACGGCTCCCTTCAAGGTGGGGATTCTGAATTGCTGGGGCAATATCAGGAGATGGATGTCCAACCAGGTGCACCATGCCCTGTGGTACAGGGAAATTTATTCCTATGTGGGAGTCATCGAATGTCTTAGCGGAATGCCGCTGGACGTGGAGTTTCTGACTTTTGACCAGGTAAGGGAGGGCATAGACCCTGATATCAGGGTACTCATCAATGCCGGAGATGCCTACACTTCCTGGAGCGGAGCGGAAAACTGGAAGGACGAGAGAGTGGTGTGCGCCATCCGCAGATTTGTGGACCAGGGCGGCGGCTTTATCGGCGTGGGCGAGCCCAGCGCCTGCCAGTACCAGGGCCGATACTTCCAGCTGAGCGATGTACTGGGAGCGGACAGGGAACTGGGCTTTTCCATGAGCACGGACAAATATAATCAGGAAAACCGCAGGCATTTCATCCTGGAGGACACGCCGGGCGAGATTGACTTCGGAGAAGGCAAAAGCCGGGTCTACGCCCAGGGAGAGAACTGCCAGGTGCTGGATATGGACGGGAAGTACTGCCGCCTGATTGTAAACGAGTACGGCAGGGGACGGAGCGTGTATTTCACAGGGCTGCCCTATTCTCCCCAGAATTGCCGTATATTGCTGCGGGCCCTGTATTATGCGGCCCATCAGGAGGAGGAGCTGCGGAAACTTTATGTTACCCATATGGACACGGAGGCGGCCTGTTTTGAAAAGACCGGGAAGATCGCGGTGATCAACAACGCCAGGGAGCCCAGGCAGACAGACCTGTATGTGAACGGCAAAATCCTGCGGCATCTTGACATGGCTCCCATGGAAATGGTATGGGTGGATTGCGAGGAAAAGCTATGATGGATAAAAACCTGACTTATCCCGGGGCAGAGGAAGCGATGCGGAAGTTTGCCGTGGAGGGCTGCCTGAAGGAGATACGGCCCTATGGAAACGGCCATATCAATGACACCTACCTGGCCGTTTTTCAGACCGGGAAAGGTGAAGAAAAGAGATATATTTTGCAGCGGATGAACCACAACATCTTTCACAATCCGCCGCTGTTAATGAAAAATGTGGTGGATGTTACCGACTATCTGCGGAAGAAGATCCTGGCCCAGGGCGGTGACCCGGCCAGGGAGACGCTGAACGTGGTGAGAACCCTGGGAGGCGCCAGCTTCTATGAGGATGCCGGTCATAATTTCTGGAGGGTTTTCCTGTTTGTGGAGGGTACAAGATGTCTGGAGCAGGTGGAGAGCGCCCGGGATTTCCGGGATGGCGGGGCTGCTTTCGGTAACTTCCAGAAAATGCTGGCAGAGTATCCTGCACAGCAGCTGCATGAAACCATTCCCAATTTTCACAACACGCCTTCCCGCTTTCGGGATTTCCGGAAAGCGGTGGAAGAAAACCGGGCGGGAAGGGCTGCTCTGGCTGGTCCGGAGATTGAATTTGCCCTGGCCAGGGAGGGGGAGGCGGCGGCTTTGACAGACCTGCTGGACCGGGGCGAACTGCCCCTGCGGGTGACGCACAACGACACCAAACTCAACAATATCCTGTTTGACCAGACCACCGGAAAGGCATTGTGCATTATTGACCTGGACACGGTGATGCCCGGCCTCTCTCTCTATGACTTCGGAGATTCCATCCGTTTTGGGGCCAGTACGGGAGCTGAGGACGAGAGAGATCTAAGCAGGGTGGAGCTGGACCTGGATTTGTTTGACGCCTTTACAGAAGGCTTTCTCAAGGGCTGCGGCGGGAAACTCACTCAAAGGGAAGTAGAGATGCTCCCCATGGGCGCGAAACTTATGACCTACGAGTGCGGTCTCCGTTTCCTGGCGGATTTCCTGGAGGGAGATGTATACTTTAAGGTGCACCGGGAGAATCATAACCTGGACCGGGCCAGAACGCAGTTTAAGCTGGTTGCGGACATGGAGAAAAAATGGGCCCAAATGGCCTCTATTGTGGAAAAGCACCGCATCCAATATAATAGTTGAAAAAGTTTCCGCTATCTCTGGAATTGCCTGCGAGGATATGTTAGAATATGACATATCATATAAAAGAGTATGTATGAATTAGTACAGCAAATTGATTATGCAGGAGGATGCGGGATGTTCATAAGTTTTTTTGACACTCTTCGGGCGAAGGGGCTTCGGGTGACGCTGGGAGAGTGGCTTACCCTGCAGGAAGCGCTGGATCGGGGACTGTGCGGCAGTTCTCTGACGCAGTTTTATCATGTGGCCCGGATGATTCTGGTGAAGAGCGAGACGGATTTCGACAAATTTGATATGGCCTTTGAGGAGTGCTTTAAGGCGGCTCAGAAGGAAACGGAAGTGGGGGCTCAGATGCTTCGCTGGCTGGATAAATCCGACATGATGGAACTGGCCCATGAGGAAGCCCGCAACCACTTAAACCAGATGGAGGACATCCATGTGGACAAGGAACAGGTGGAGGAGACTTTCAAGCAGCGGCTGAAAGACCAGAACGAGGAGCACAACGGGGGAAGTTTCTGGATCGGCACCATGGGCAAGACCTCCTTCGGCAATATGGGCGGCAATGTGGGAGGCGTACGGGTGGGAGGCAAGACCGGATACCAGTCCGCCTTTGCCGTGGTGGGAGCTCGCAAGTACCGGGATTTCCGGGATGACCGGGTACTGGACAACCGGCAGTTCCAGCTTGCGTTTCGCAGGCTGCGGCAGTTTTCCAGCAGACTGGACATTCCCGAGACGGAACTGGATATAGACGGCACAGTGGACAAGACCTGCAACAATGGCGGCTGTCTGCAGATCGTCATGAAAAAGCCCCGGAAGAATGCGGTAAAACTGCTGCTTCTCATGGACTCCGGGGGTACCATGATCCCCTTCAGCAGCCTGCTCAACGATCTGTTCCAGGCGGTACACAAGTCCAATCATTACAAGGATGTAAAGACTTATTACTTCCACAACTGTATCTACAGCAAGCTGTATAAGACTCCGGAGTGTGAAAACGGGGACTGGGTGGACACGGAGTGGATGTTCCGCAACGTGGGCAGCGATTATAAAGTAATAATCGTGGGTGACGCCGCCATGGCGCCGGAGGAACTTTATTCCACCAGTGGCAACTACCGTGGGCCCAATGGGGGACTGTCCGGCTATGAATGGCTGCAGCTGGTGAAGCGCAAGTACAAGAAAGTGGTCTGGCTCAATCCCAAGATGGCTCCTGGCCATGCTCCCTGGAGGGAGGCGGAGACGGCGGTGAAACAGCTTTTTCCCATGTATAAGCTGACAGTGGACGGCCTGAACAGGGCTATGGTTACACTGATGGCGAATAGATAAAATAGCTGAAAACACAGATAAAATAACCAAAAAACAAATAAAGGGCAAGGCGGAAGTCTAATACAAAACGGACTTCCGTCTGTTTTTTTGCCTGTTTTTATTTTTCTTAAACAAAAATTAAAAAAATCTGAAACGAACTTTAAAAAAATCTGAAACAAACCTTAAGACTCCTTCTCCTGGTTTTTCGCTATAATGAATGTTATGGAAACATCCATGCCCACCATATACGGATTCACGCAGATCCCCCTGGGAGAGGATTATGACAGGGAATATGACGCCCGATTTCTATATGAACTGTTGGAAAAGGCCCGGCCGCGAAGTATTTCGTTTTCCATACCGCCGGGATTCGGGAATAATACAGAAAAAGGAAAAAACAATGGATTATTTAAGGAAGCTGAGAACAAAAAGGAAGTCTGTCAAGTCAGGAGATATAACACATATTCTATGGAAAATACTGCCTTTCGCGGGGCTGCTGCTTTGGGGGCCGCTCTGTGTCACCGATAATCTGTGGTACGATGAAGGGTACACAGCGGCGCTGATTTCCCGCCCCCTGGGGGAGTTGGTGGGGATCACGGCCCAAGATGTCCATGCCCCTTTTTATTATATATTACTGAAAGGCTTCTATACCCTGTGCGGCGGGGGAACCCGTTTTTTTTCCCTGAAGCTGTTTTCCCTGCTTTTTATGACGGCCTATTTATTTCTGGGAAAATATGGAGTGAAAAAGCTGTATGACGAGCAGACGGCGGTATACTTTCTGCTCTTTTCCCTGCTGATGCCCAGCATGTGTATACAGGCCGGCAATGCCCGGATGTACGCCATGGGGCTGTTCTTTTTCACCGCCGCCGGGCTGCTGGCCTGCGGCCTTGTGAGGGAGCCTGCCGGGAAAAAGTGGGTTCTGTTCAGTCTGTGCGCCCTGGGCAGTGTCTACAGCCATACCTTTACCATGATACAGACTTTTCTGCTGTACCTGATCCTTCTGGGGGCGCTGCTTTGGAAGAAAAAATATGTCTGGTTAAAATGGTATCTGGGAAGCGGGCTGGCGGTTGGGGCCTGTTACGGGGCGTGGCTGCTGGTGATCTACAGGCAGATGCAGTCCCGCATTGCCTCCACGGGAGCTAATCAGGAAGCCTTTGTACCGGGCCTGTACACCCTGATGGACTATTGCAAAGAGTGGTTTTCCGCCATGGACAGTCCCATTACGCCGGTGATTTATCTGGGCATGGCGCTCACCCTGTTCCTGGGCTACTATGCGGTGGACGGGATGCGCGGGAGCAAATCTTATATCCCGGCCTGGGGCATGGGCATCCTGGGGGGCACCACTCTGGTAGGCTGTCTGCTTTCCTACTTTGTGACGCCCTGTTTTCTGGGTCGCTATATTTTTCCCGGTTTTGGCATCCTGGCCCTGTGGTACGCAGTGGGTATGAAGCAGATCTCTTCCGGCAAAATCAGGGCGGCGGCGCTCCTGATTTTCCTGCTGTGCTTCGGCCTGCAATACCGTTCCGAACTGGATCTGGAATATGACGGGGGGCTGGAGGCATATCAGGATTTCTATCAGGAAAATATTCGGCCGGAGGATTTGATCATGGCCACTGACATTCACACGCTGTATCTGAATGTGTACCATCCCGAACAGCGGTACATGGCCTATGGCTATCTGCCTCCCTTTTCTCCGTTTCGTAATACCACCGTGTTCACCCAGTGGGAACAACTGGAGGACGTGACGGGGAATATCTGGCTGTATGCCTTTGAGGACCGGGATTTGCCTGGCTTCGCTCCCTATTACAGTACGGAGGAGGCTTTTCGGTTTTCCTATATGTATTATGACTTTGTGATTTACCGGCTGGTTCCCCTTCTTCATTAAAGTTGGTAAAAAAGGTTGACATCTCTGTTCATTTCATGTAGAATGGCTTTTGATTTTGAATAGACAAGAATGCGTTGAAGAGAAAGAGTACTGTCAATCCGCTTTATACAGAGAGCCGCCGGATGGTGAGAGGCGCATAAAGCCTGGCAGGAATACCTCTCGGAGCAGCAAACCGAAATGTGTCGCTTTTCCCGCAGAGTAGGCTTTGACGGCAGGCCCCGATATCGGCCGGAGTATCTATCCGGCGGTGTGCCCATCGTTCGTTTGCCCTTTGGAAATGGGGACTGCAGGGAGCCGGGCGGAGGATACTCTCAGAGCCATAAAGCGTGAGTTTTGTGGGAAAAAAGGTGGTAACACGGGTGCTGGCCCCGTCCTTTTGCGGGATGGGGCTTTTTTATATTTTTGCGGAAAGAGCGCCTTCCGGCCAGAAGCGTATTGGCAGGGATTCTACAGGATTCAGAACAGGAGAGAAGAGATGACAGTATTTGACGAGTTAAAAGCCAGGGGGCTGCTGGCCCAGTTGACGGACGAGGAGGAGATCAAAGAACTGATCAACAATGGAAAGGCGACTTTCTATATCGGCTTTGATCCCACGGCGGACAGTCTCCATGTGGGACATTTTATGGCGCTTTGTCTGATGAAGCGTCTGCAGATGGCAGGCAACCGGCCCATCGCTCTGGTTGGGGGCGGCACAGGCATGATCGGGGATCCTTCGGGCCGGAGCGATCTGCGGACAATGATGACCACGGAGCAGATTGACCACAACTGCGAGTGCTTTAAAAAGCAGATGAGCCGTTTTATTGAGTTCGGCGAAGGCAAGGCCATGATGGTGAACAATGCGGACTGGCTTAGAGATTTGAACTACATTGAGTTCATCCGGGACGTGGGGGTACATTTCTCCGTGAACCGAATGCTCACTGCGGAGTGCTATAAGCAGCGCATGGAGAAAGGGTTGAGCTTTCTGGAGTTCAACTACATGATCATGCAGAGTTACGACTTTCTGTGTCTGTATGAGAAATATGGCTGCAATATGCAGTTCGGCGGGGATGACCAGTGGAGCAATATGCTGGGCGGCACAGAGTTGATCCGCCGCAAGCTGGGCAAGAACGCCTATGCCATGACCATCACGCTGCTGCTGAACTCCGAGGGAAAGAAGATGGGCAAGACCCAGAAGGGGGCGGTATGGCTGGATCCCGAGAAAACTTCTCCCTTTGAGTTCTACCAGTACTGGCGGAATGTGGCGGACGCGGATGTGATGAAATGCCTGCGGATGCTGACCTTCCTGCCCATAGAGGAGATCCAGTCCATGGACGGCTGGGAGGGCAGCAAGCTCAATGAAGCCAAGGAAATTCTGGCTTACGAACTCACTGCCATGGTACACGGCCAGGAGGAGGCCCAGAAGGCACAGGAGAGCGCCAGAGCGCTGTTCAGCGCAGGCAATGCGGAAAACATGCCCACCTATGAATTGCAGGAGACCGACTTTAGGGATGGGGTCATAGATATTATCGGCCTGGTGGCGGCTGCCGGGCTTACCGCCTCCCGCTCCGAAGCCAGACGCGCGGTGGAACAGGGCGGCGTCACCGTAGACGGTGAGAAGGTATCGGATATCAAAACAGTGTATACCAGGGCTGATTTTGCCGGCGAGGGCAAGGTGGTAAAGCGGGGCAAGAAGAGTTTTAAGAGAGTGGTACTGGCATAATAGCTGTAAACGCGCATAGCCATACAATCATTACGGCACATGGAATAAAGTAACGGTTTCCAACTTGCTTTTGGATAAATATATATAATAAAATGGGGTTCAATGCACTGGGAACACAAAAGTGAAATGGGATAAATGTTTTAAGGAGACTGCGCAAAATGAAAAAGGGATATAAGTGGACCGTCAACGCCTGTTTTATCGGGTACATCGTCCAGGCCATCGTGAACAATTTCGTGCCTTTGCTTTTTCTCACATTTCAGAGCAGCTATGGCATTCCCCTGTCCCAGATCACGTTGCTGATCACGGTGAATTTTGCCGTGCAGCTCACAGTGGACCTGGTTTCGGTGACTTTTGTGGACAGAATCGGCTACCGGGCTTCCATGCTCATGGCGCATGGCATGACGGCTCTGGGGCTGGCGGGGCTCACCGTGCTGCCCCGGATGCTGGGAAACGCCTACGCAGGGCTGTTGGCTTCCGTGGTGTGCTATGCCGTGGGGGGCGGCCTGCTGGAGGTGCTGGTGAGTCCGGTGATGGAATCCTGCCCCACGGACAACAAAGAGAAGGCCATGAGCATGCTGCATTCTTTTTACTGCTGGGGGCAGGTGGGAGTGGTACTGATATCCACCCTGTTTTTTCGATTTTTTGGCATCGGGAACTGGTGGATCCTGGCGCTGGTGTGGGCAGCGGTGCCCATAGCCAACGGCGTTCTGTTTGCCAGAGTTCCCATTGCCCCGCTGATCCAGGAGGGGGAAAAAGGTCTGAAGGTCAGGGAACTTTTCGGAATGCGGCAGTTCTGGCTGCTGATGCTGATGATGGTCTGTGCCGGGGCCAGCGAACTCTCCGTGAGCCAGTGGGCCTCCACCTTCGCAGAGAAGGGGCTGGGGGTGAGCAAGACTCTGGGGGATCTGATGGGGCCCATGTTTTTTGCTCTGCTTATGGGCGGGGCCAGGGCTTTTTACGGAAAATACGGGGAGAAGGTGGCGCTGGAGAAGTTTATGACGGGAAGCGCCCTGCTCTGTGTGGCCTCCTATCTGTGCATCTCTCTGGTGCCCGTCCCCTGGGTAGGGCTGTTGGGATGCGGTATCTGCGGTCTGTCCGTGGGTATCATGTGGCCGGGAACGTTCAGCAGGGCCACTGCCTCCATCAGCAGAGGAGGGACTGCGCTGTTTGCGCTGCTGGCTCTGGGAGGAGATATCGGCTGTTCGGCAGGACCCACGCTGGTGGGCTTCGTGTCGGGGGCATTTGGAGACGATCTGCACAAAGGGATTCTGGCAGGGATTCTGTTTCCTGCGCTGCTGCTGGCAGGATTGTTTTTACAAAGGGGCAGAGAATAAGCATTCATGGATTGGGAACCTTTCGCATATACATATACCAGTATAGGCGGGAGGTTCTTATATATGGAAAATTATTCGATGAATACTTATGACCTCTATCATGATATACAGCAGCGGACCGGTGGGGAGATTTACATCGGCGTGCTGGGGCCTGTGCGCACGGGAAAGTCCACATTTATTAAGCGCTTTATGGATGTGATGGTGCTGCCTTATATGGAGGACGAACACGCAAAGACCCGTGCCATGGACGAACTGCCTCAGAGTGCCGGAGGACGCACCATCACCACCACGGAACCCAAATTCATCCCCAAAGAGGCGGCCCATGTGGTGCTCAGCGAGGACGTGGAGGTGGATGTACGGCTGATTGACTGCGTGGGCTATATGGTGGACGGCGCGGCGGGGCACATGGAGGAAAACGCGGAGCGGATGGTGAAAACGCCCTGGTTTGAGAATGAGATTCCCTTTACCAAGGCGGCGGAGATCGGCACGGATAAGGTTATGAACGATCATTCCACCATCGGCCTGGTAGTCACCACGGACGGCAGTTTCGGCGAACTTCCCAGAGACAGTTTTCTGCCTGCGGAAGAGAGGACCATCACGGCCCTGAAAAAATTACATAAACCGTTTCTGGTACTTTTAAACAGCCAGAAACCCTACTCCGAGGAGACCAGGGGGATGGCGGAGCAGATGCAGGATAAATACGGTGTCGCCGTTCTGCCTGTGAACTGTGAACAGCTCAAGAAAGAAGATATCCATAAGATTCTGGAGAATGTGTTGTATGAGTTCCCCATATCTGTGATCGAGTTTTTCATGCCCAAATGGGTGGAGATGCTACCCCGGGACAATCGGATGAAGCAGGAGCTGATCGAGCGGGTAAAGGGGATCATGAAGGAGTATACCACTCTGCGGGACTGCCTGGAACATCCCATTGCCATCGACAGCCAGTTTGTGAAACGTACCAAAGTGGATCAGATTTCTCTCAGCGACGGATGCGTCCGAATCCAGTTGGAGGCAGACGACGCATATTATTATGAGATGCTGACGGAGATGGTGGGGGAGGACATCGAGGACGAGTACCAGCTTCTCTCCAAATTGCAGGAATTCGCCAGGATGAAATCGGAGTACTCCAAGGTGCTCCAGGCTGTGAACATGGTGCGGATGAAGGGCTATGGCGTGGTAATGCCCATGAAGGATGAAATCGTCTTAAATCAGCCGGAAGTTATTCGCCACGGCAATAAATACGGGGTTAAGATCAAGGCGGTAAGTCCATCCATTCATATGATTAAGGCCAATATCGAGACGGAGATCGCCCCCATCGTGGGTACCCAGGAGCAGGCAGAGGACCTGATTCAGTATATCAACAATACCGACCATGAGGGAGAAGGAATCTGGGAGACCAATATATTTGGCAAGTCCGTAGAGCAGCTGGTGAATGACGGAATTGCCACCAAAATCGCCTCCATCGGAGACGAATGTCAGGTGAAGCTGCAGGATACCATGCAAAAGATTGTAAATGACAGTAACGGAGGCATGATCTGTATCATTATCTAGTAAAAGGCCATACCAAATAAAGAAGAATATATTTTTGATACCTGAGAACACCGGGAGCAGTTGCAAACGCAGCCGGCTCCCGGTCAGCAGTCTCTGGCTTTCGCATGTCCGGCTTATTCTTCATGGGCTGGTTTTCTGCAAATCTCAACATTCCCTCTTTCCCGCCGATTCATATACTTTTATTGCGTCCCTGGCTGCTGCCTGCACTGTTAAAGAATGTGCCCACTGCTTTTCGCGTGCTTTATAAAGCAACCGCCGGTTGCGTAAATTCCAAGAATAATTGGTAGATATTTTGCCTCCGGGCAGGTACAATGAATGTTACATAAGACCAAAGGAGGAGCATCATGAGTATTGGGAGCAGAATACAGCAGCTGCGCATCCACAGCGGGCTTACACAGGAACAACTGGCCGAACAACTGGCGGTTTCCAGGCAGTCCGTCTCAAAATGGGAAATGGATCAGTCGCTGCCGGAGATTGACAAGGTGGTACAGATGAGCAGATTGTTTTCTGTGGGGACAGACGGGATCCTGCTGGAACCGGAGGAGGCTGGAAAACTCCGTCCCCAGGAGCTGCATCTGGGGTCTGTCTATCTGATTGCCAGAGATTTCGAAGCGTCTGTGGCATTTTATGAACGGCTTCTGTCCATGGGAGTGTCCACCAGAAACTGCGGCAATAAATTTGCGGAATTTTTCTTTGACAATAAATGCCTTTCCGTCATGAATGAGGAAAATCTGCCCGGACATCATTATGTGGATGGAGACTACAAGTTTGTGCTGAATTTCTGGGTGGAGGATTTAAAGAAAGAACACCAGAGGCTGCAGGGGCTGAAGATCGGCAGAATGACGGAGATTCAGAAAGTCCATGAGGGTTATTACTATTTTCATATTTTCGACCCTGACAACAATGTCTGTGAGATCACAGGGGGATATGATCAGAACAGATAAAACAGACCATGTATAGGCAACTGCGAAACGCAGTTACTAGTGTACCGTATCGTTCACATTTCGCAAAATGACTTGCCTGAATTTCCATCTGCCGCGTTGTCGTCGGTCAACGATGCCACCGCATCGCCTCCCT
>JAAWKU010000057.1 GCA_022797535.1 Lachnospiraceae bacterium
TCCCTGATATCGGAAGCGCTCTGGTTTCTGAACACTCTGGTCACCACATCCGCGCCCGCCCGCTCAAAGGCCTTGGCGCTGTCATACTCACAGTTGGTTCCCGGGAATACAGGGATAAACACGGTAGGCCTGGCCACCTTATGCCTGCACACATAAATCTGCTCTGTCCGGTATTCCCTGCTTTCCACCGGCTCCTTCCCCGTTGCCGCCCTGGTGGGGAATACTTTCTCCAGCCGGTCGGTCCAGGCGTTTAAAGCCTCCTCCAGAGGAATCTGCGTCTGGCCTGCGCACAGAACGGGTTCGGCGGTCACGGTTCCCACCACCCTGTATGCAATGCCTCTCTCCCTGAGCAGCGCCAGCTTTTCCTCGGGCATTTCCACCAGCAGATCCCCCAGGCCGTTGCCAAAAAGTTCCCGGATGTCCACATCCCCTTCCACCGTCACGCCCAGCCTGTTACCAAACGCCATCTTGGCCAGAGCTGCCGCCGCGCCTTTGGCGTCCAGCGCATAGGCCGAGACAATGGCCTTCTCCTGCATCAAACGATGCACGGCGTTGTACAGCTCCATTACCGCTTCATACATGGGAATATCAAAATCATCCTTCTCTATGGAAAAGCGCACCAGCTTATTGCCGGGAGTCTTTAACTCGGGAGTCACGATATCCCCGGATCCGGCGATATCCACGGCAAAGGACACCAGAGTGGGAGGCACGTCAATATCGTTGAAAGTGCCGGACATGCTGTCCTTGCCGCCGATGGAGGGCAGGCCAAAGCCGATCTGCGCATCATACGCGCCCAGCAGCGCCGCAAAGGGCTGGCTCCAGCGGGCCGGGTCCTCCGTCATCCTGCGGAAATACTCCTGGAAGGTAAAACGGATTTTGCTGTAATCGCCGCCGTTTGCCACGATCTTGGCCATGGACTCCACCACGGCATAGATGGCTCCGTGATAAGGGCTCCAGGAGGACAGATAGGGGTCAAATCCATAACTCATCATGGTCACGGTGTCAGTCCTGCCCTTCAGTACCGGCAGCTTTGCCACCATGGCCTGGGTCTCGGTGAGCTGATACTGCCCGCCGTAGGGCATCAACACGCTGGCAGCGCCGATGGAGGAATCAAACATCTCCACCAGCCCCTTCTGGGAACACACATTCAAATCACTCAGCAGGGTCAGCCAGGCGCCCTTGATATCGCCGGCCTCCGCCTGCTCTCCCACCTTTTCCAGGGCATACCGTTTAAAATAATTTTCTTTCTCGTCAGGAATCTCTACTTTTACCCCGGTCTCCTGATGAGCGCCATTGGTATCCAGGAAAGCCCTCTTCAAATTGACAATGTCTTTGCCGCGCCAGTTCAGCACCAGGCGGGGTTCCTCCGTCACGGTGGCTACCGCCACGGCCTCCAGGTTCTCCTCCGCCGCATACCTCAGGAAAGCATCCACATCCCCGGGATCCACCACCACGGCCATGCGCTCCTGAGACTCGGAGATAGCCAGTTCCGTACCGTCCAGACCCGCATATTTCTTGGGCACCTTGTCCAGATCCACTCTGAGACCGTCCGCCAGTTCGCCGATGGCTACGGAGACGCCGCCCGCGCCGAAGTCGTTGCACTTTTTGATGAGCCTGCTCACTTCCTCCCTGCGGAACAGACGCTGGATCTTGCGCTCCGTGGGAGCGTTGCCCTTCTGTACCTCCGCGCCGCAGGTCTCAATGGACTGCTCTGTGTGCACCTTGGAGGAGCCGGTGGCGCCGCCGCAGCCATCCCGTCCGGTGCGCCCGCCCAGCAGGATAATGATATCTCCGGGATCGGAGGTCTCCCGGATCACGTTCTTCCGGGGAGCGGCACCCATCACCGCTCCGATCTCCATGCGCTTGGCCACATAGTCGGGATGATAGATCTCCTTCACAAAGCCGGTGGCCAGCCCAATCTGGTTACCATAGGAAGAGTAACCGCTGGCTGCACCCCGCACCAGCTTTTTCTGAGACAGCTTGCCCTTGAGAGTATCCGCCACAGGCACGGTGGGATCCGCCGCTCCCGTCACCCGCATGGCCTGATACACATAGCCCCTGCCGGAGAGGGGGTCCCGGATGGCGCCGCCCAGACAGGTGGCCGCGCCGCCGAAAGGCTCTATCTCCGTGGGGTGGTTGTGCGTTTCGTTCTTGAAAAATACCAGCCATTCCTGAGTCTCCGTATGGTCCTCATATTCCATCTCCACGGGCACCACCACAGAACAGGCGTTTATCTCGTCGGACTCCTCCAGATCAGCCAGCTTTCCGTCTTTTTTCAGCTTCCGCATGGCCATCAGGGCCAGATCCATCAGGCAGACGAATTTGTCCTTCCTGCCTGCAAAGATTTCCGCCCGGGTATCCATATAACTCTGATAGGTGGCCTGAATGGGATCCCTGTAGTAGCCCTCTCCGAACTCCACGTTTTTCAGTTCCGTGGAAAAAGTGGTGTGACGGCAGTGATCTGACCAGTAAGTGTCCAACACCCGGATCTCCGTCATGGAAGGGTCTCTGTTCTCCTCATCGTGGAAATATTTCTGTATATGCAAAAAGTCCTTGAAAGTCATGGCCAGACCCAGGGAATCATAAATCTTTCTCAGTTCCTCCTGGAGCAAATGGGCAAAACCGTCCAGAATAGCCACATCCGCCGGCTCCTGGAACTGCACTGCCAGAGTGTCGGGCTTTTCCATCCCCGTCTCCCGGGAATCCACCGGGTTGATGCAGTAAGCCTTGATCCGATCCATCTCCTCCTGCGTAACGTCCCCGATGATCATGTAAGTCACGGCAGTGCGTATGATTGGCTGCTCGTCCTCCTTCAAAAACTGCACGCACTGCACCGCGGAATCCGCCCTCTGGTCAAACTGGCCGGGCAGGAATTCCACGGAAAACACATGACCGTTCTCCGGCACCTGAATGCTCTCCTCATACAGATCATCCACTGGAGGCTCGGAAAATATGGTGCGGCAGGCGGTGGCAAAGGTCTGGTCGGAGATGTTCTCCACATCATAGCGGATAAACTGTCTCACTTCCTCCACGTTGCCAAGTCCCAGGTAATTCCTCAGATCTCCTTTCAGCTCCCTGGCTTTCACTGCGTAGGGGGCTTTCTTTTCCACATAAATACGTCTTACATTTCCCATGATGTATCCTCCAAAATTTTGATTGGTATAATGTTTCTGCATGTATAGGCCCTCCTACTCATGCAGCCTGTGTACCAGACGATAAACTATGTCACCCTGATTGATCAGCGCTTTGGTGTGGGCGAAGAAAACAATACCGTCGGTGGGCGCGGAAATGGTTTCCCGCACAGTCCCCTCCTGGGGATCAATGATCTCCGCCAGAGGGCGCCCGTAACGCACATCGTCGCCCGGGCGCACCAGCCCCCGGAAGATTCCGGCCCGGCCCGCATGTACGTCAGACAGATCCTGCTCGTAAAGCACATGGCTGATATAGCCGCTGTGGCTGTCATAGCGGATAATTCCCATGCGCTTTAAGAACCGCAGCACCGCCGCCACCGCCTGGCTGGCGCTGCGCTCGTCTATCTCCCAGTTGGTCCTGGTATACAGGGAAAAAGCGGCGGTGTCGGCGTCCTGCCAGTTGTAGTTCAACGCGCCTGTATCAATGGGGGCCGGCTTGTGCACCACCACATAGGGCAGCCCGAACAGGTTGGCCAGGGAAGCGTTCTGGAAGCCTGTCTCCATCATCCGCACATGGGGCATGAACTCCCCGTCCATATAGAAGGAGGCAAACTGGATGCCGTAAGTGTAGCTTCCCATGTCCTCCATCAGTGCATGGGCAATACGCCTGTCCTGCTCCCCGTAGGAATTGCCTGGGAAAATCCGGTTCAAATCCCCGCCGTCCACCCCGAAAAAACGCCGCCCCACATTAATACCATAGATGTTGACCACTGGGATTACCTGAATCTGCCTGCCTGAGCAGATGCAGTTGTTGGCCTCCAGTTCCTTCAGGGCCCGGATCAGCTGGGAACAGACATACATCTGCTGGATCTCATTGCCCCGAAGCGCTCCCACCACGCAGGCAGATTTCTCGCCCTGTCCGAAAGTATAGCCCCGGATCTTCATATCCTCCCGATAGGTGGAATGTACCGCGTAAATCTCATGAATATGCATACAAAAGCCTTTCTCACACGATGCCCGTGAGGATCCGGGCCAGCAGGTCTCCCTCATAGACCACCGGGTAGTTGCGCAGAGTGAACAGCAGGCCGTCTTTGCCGGCGGTGATCCGGCTCTTCACCTGCCCCGTCATGGGATCCACGATCTCGCCGATGGGTTCCCCCACGCTCACAAAATGATTGTGTTTGCTCCGGGGAAGAAAAATCCCGTCGGTCTCGCTGCGGATGAACTCTACCTTGCCATCGCTGGAGATAGCGGGCTGCTGGACGGGCCGCGCCTCGCCGGTCCAGACTCCCATCTCATGCATCACATTGAAGATCCCGTCCACCACCTGGTTGCCATAGGTCATATTTATGCTGTTGCCCTGTCCCAGTTCCACCACCATGGTGGGCACCCCCATGATATTCAGGGAGTGTGCCAGGGTGGCCTCGTGGACCGTAGCCGTGGCGTTCATCCAGATTACGTCCACATTCATCAGTTTGGCGAAGGGCAGCATCCGCCCGGCAAATTCCTCGTTGAGCCGCACCTGGGGAATTTCCTGGACAAAAATATCGCTGGAATGCACATCAATGCAAAGATCCGTCCCGATCAGGTCGCTCACCACCGCCGCCGCGATCTGCTCCATAGCGCTGCCCTCCCTGTCGCCGGGGAACATCCGATTCATGTCCACCCCGGTGATGGGCAGCGCCTTGCTGGCCAGGTCCACTCCCAACGGATTCAGCGCCGGGTAGATGTCCACCACTCCCGCCAGACTCTCCGGGCTGCAGCTGATCCGCCTGGCCACCTCATAGCATATATACTGTCCCTCCAGTTCGTCCCCATGGGTGCCCGATACGATGGCCACCCGCCCCAGAGACTTAATATCCTCCTTATAACAGAGCCGGTTCCTGCGGATGGCCAGATGCTCCCCCACCGGCAATTCCAGCGAAGCGATTGTCTCTATCATGCATTCCCCTCTCCCGCGCGCTCCAGACCGGACCTGGGGCCGCGCCGGTTTCCATAAAATATGCCCCCACCGCCGCCGGCAGGAGCACGTCACTAATCTTCTTCCATTCCCAGGGCAGCCAATATGTACCGGAACTCCCGGTCCACGGCTTCCGCCGTGATGCCGATGGTCTGTGCGTTGATCTTGAGTCCCTCCAGCACGAACATGATATTGCGGGCCGTCCCCTCGCAGTCCGTACAGTAGAACTCTCCGTTCTCCTCTCCGGCTTCGATCAGCTTCTGCATGATTTTCACCGCCGAGTCAAACTGCTTTTTCAGGATATTGTCTTTCTTGGGCAGATCGTTCTCAAAGTAAAATTCATAGGTGGCCTGGGTCAGGGTATCCTTCTTTCGAAGCAATTCCTTTTTCTGCTCTTTCAAAAACAGTTTCAGTATATCTGCCGCAGTGGCGTCCTCGGTGATACTGTCCGAGAACACATCGTCCGCCTCCTCGCTCTCCAGCTTTAACACCTCCAGAAAAATCTCAGCAGTGCTGTTGAAATAGAGGTACAGGCCGCCCCGGCTGATCTCGCAGGCTTCCACTATATCCTTCATGGTCACCCGCTTATAACCCTTCTCCATAAACACCCTGCGGGCCGTCTCCAAAATATATTTCCTCTTCTGCAGCGATTTTTCTCCCATCTGCCTCTCCCTGATTTTCTATCCCCGCATATTCGGGAGAAGGTCTCATCCCCGCTCCCGCCCTGTGTGCGCGCCGGCGCTATTCCAAGCCCATGCGTGCCGCGATCTCACGGATACCCTCTTCCCGTTCCAGACGCCTGTCCCAGTACTCCACGATCTCCTGCATCTTTTCCACCACCAGGAGAAAAATGTTCTCCTGCACGGCCTGGGTCCACAGGATCGCCTTGGCGTTACCGCCCAGCACATATTTCGACAAAATGCCGCAAAGCACATCCCATTCCCGGATGGTGGCCGCCTTGATGGCCTTCCTCTCGTCCTCCGGGGTTCTTAAACGCTTGCGGGAATATATATATGCGTAATTCCTGTCCATGAAGGAAGATTTTCCCGCCTCCTTCACAAAGCTGAGCAGGGTGCTGTCATATACCGGAAAAGACATGGTGTTATTGCCATCCATGCTGCCGTTGTAGGATGAGCCGGTCTGCTTGCCCGCATGGGCCTCAAGCCATGGCAGATACCGCAGAAAAGGTTCCAGCGTCTCCTTGTACTGTTTCGATAAATTGCGCATGTATTCCTGATTCAATACCGCTTACCTCCTCCAAAAAGCTATATACACCAGTATACCATTCCTTCCCCAAAAAGCAAAGGGTTTTCTGTAAAAAAAGAAGGAGAAAAGTAAAAACCCCGCCCCCGGAAATATCCAGGGGCGGGCGGCACTATGCCTGCAGACCCGTGTAGAGCTGGTAATATTTTCCCTTCTGTGTCAGAAGCTGTTCATGGGTTCCCCGCTCAATGATACGTCCCTGCTCCAGCACCATGATGCAGTCGGCGTTGCGGACCGTGGACAGCCGATGGGCAATTACAAAGGAAGTCCTGCCCTTCATCAGCTTATCCATTCCGTCCTGCACAATGCGCTCGGTGCGGGTGTCAATGGAACTGGTGGCCTCATCCAGAATCAGCACCGGCGGATCGGCGATGGCCGCTCTGGCGATGGCCAGAAGCTGCCTTTGTCCCTGGCTCAGATTGGCGCCGTCACCGTGCAGCATGGTATTGTAACCGTCAGGCAGACGGCGGATAAAGCCATGGGCATTGGCCAGCCTGGCAGCGGCAATCACCTCCTCATCGGTGGCGTCCAGTTTTCCGTATCGAATGTTTTCCATCACCGTGCCGGTAAACAGATGCGTATCCTGCAGCACAATCCCCAGGGAACGACGCAGATCGTCCTTTTTGATCTTGTTGATATTGATGCCGTCATAGCGGATCTTGCCGTCCTGGATGCTGTAAAACCGGTTAATCAGATTGGTGATGGTGGTCTTGCCCGCTCCGGTGGAACCCACGAAAGCGATCTTTTGCCCCGGCTGGGCGTACAGCACGATATCGTGAAGAATCATCTTTTCGTCCGTGTACCCGAAATCCACATGGTCAAACACCACATCCCCCTTCAGTTCCGTGTAGGTCACGGTATCCGTGTCCTTATGGTAATGCTTCCAGGCCCAGAGACCGGTGCGCTCCGGGGACTCCTGTATCTCCTGCGGATCATTCCGGCAGGCGTTTACCAGCTCCACATAGCCCTGATCCGTCTCCGGCTCCTCGTCCATCAGCCGGAAAATTCTTTCCGCGCCGGCCAGCGCCATAATGATACTGTTAAACTGCATGGTAATCTGATTGATGGGCATGCTGAAGGACCTGTTCAAAGTCAGGAACGCCGCCAGATCCCCCAGGGTCAGCCCGGAGATCCCGGTGAGGGCCAGCATGCCGCCGGCCACCGCGCACACCACATAGCTCAGATTCCCCAGCTGGGCGTTCACCGGCCCCATGATGTTGGCAAACTTATTGGCCCTGTAGGCGCTGTCGCACAGCCTGTCATTCAGTTCGTTGAATTGCTTCAGGCTCTCCTCCTCATGGCAGAAAACCTTGACCACCTTCTGCCCCGTCATGGTCTCCTCAATGCAGCCGTTCAGTTGTCCCAGATCCCGCTGCTGGGACAGGAAAAACCGGCTGGACAGGGAGCCCACCTTCTTGGCCGCCAGTATCATCACCGCCACCATGGTCAGCGTCACCAGGGTAAGGGGAATATCCAGCACCAGCATGGAAACCAGAGTGGCCGTCACGCTGATGGCGCTGTTGAACAGCTGAGGCAGGCTCTGGCTGATCATCTGCCGCATGGTGTCAATATCGTTGGTATAGATGGACATGATATCTCCGTGAGCATGGGTATCAAAATACCGGATAGGCAGTTCTTCCATCTTCTGAAACAAATCATCCCGCAGATTCTTCATGGTGCCCTGGGCCACATAGATCATCAGCCGGGACTGGGTAAAGGATGCCAGAACCCCCAGTCCGTAAAAGCAGGCCACCCTGCCGATGGCTCCCGCCAGCGGGCCAAAATCCGGAGTCTGTGTTCCCAGCAAGGGCACGATATAATCATCAATCAGCGTCCGCATGAACAATGTCCCCTGCAGAGTTGCCAGCACGGTGATCACAATACACAGCGCCACCACGATCCAGTGGAGGGCGTAGTCCTTGAAGGTATAGCCCAGCACCCGCTTAAGCAATCTGCCGGGATTCTCGATCTTGGGCCTGGGGCCTCCGGGGCCTCTGTGTCCGGGGCCGCGGCCATGGCCTCTTCCATAGTTGGGGGTCTGGCCCCCTTTGTTCTCTCTCTCCTCTGCCATGATTACATCCCTCCTTTCTCGTCAAAGTCGCCGTTACCGCCTGTCTGGGACTCATAGACATCCCGGTAGATCTCGTTGGAAGCCAGCAACTGTTCATGGGTTCCGAAACCGTCCACCTCGCCCTCGTGCATGACGATGATCCGATCGGCATGTTCCACGCTGGATACCCGCTGGGCGATGATCAACTTGGTGGTGCCGGGTATTTCCCGCGCGAAAGCCTGGCGGATCCGGGCATCCGTAGCGGTGTCCACCGCGCTGGTGGAATCGTCCAGAATCAGAATCCTGGGCTTTTTCAGCAAGGCTCTGGCAATACAGAGCCTCTGCTTCTGACCGCCTGACACATTGGTTCCCCCCTGCTCAATATATGTGTTGTAACCCTCTGGCATCTTTTGGATAAATTCGTCGGCGCAGGCCAGCTTACAGGCGTGGATACATTCCTCCTGAGTGGCTTCCAGGTTTCCCCATCTAAGGTTCTCCAGGATGGTTCCCGAAAACAGCACATTGTTCTGCAGCACCACGGCCACCTGGTTGCGCAGCGCCTCCATGTCATACGCCCGCACGTCCACGCCGCCCACCAGCAGCCGCCCCTCCGTCACGTCATAGAGACGGCTGATCAGGTTCACCAGACTGGACTTGGCGCTGCCGGTGCCGCCGATGATGCCGATGGTCTCACCGGATCTGATCTCCAGATTGATATCCTTAAGTACCGGCGCGTCCGCGTCTTTCTTGTAGCTGAAAGACACATGGTCAAAACGGATGCTGCCGTCCGCCACTTCCGTGACGGGATCCCGGGGATTGGTCAGATCAGGCTCCTCGGTCAACACCTCGCAGATTCTCCGGGCGCTGGCGGCGGACATGGTCATCATGACGAAGATCATGGACAGCATCATCAGATTCATCAGGATGGTCATGCAGTAAGTCAGCAGAGCCATCAGGTCCCCCGTCTCCAGGCTGCCCTGCACGATCAGCCGGGCTCCGATCCAGCTGATCAGAATGATGCAGCTATACACGGTGAGAGTCATCACCGGGCCGTTCCAGGCCACCACGCCCTCCGCCTTACAGAAGATGCTGTAGATGCCCTCACTGGCTTTCTTAAATTTCTTGTTCTCGTAGTCCTCCCGCACATAGGCCTTCACCACCCGGATGGCGGACACATTTTCCTGTACGCTCTCGTTCAGGGCATCATATTTGGGAAAAGCCTGGCTGAAGTGCTTCATGGCACAGGTGACAATCACCCCCAGCACACAGCCCAACAACAGCACCGCCACCAGGTAGATGCTGGCCAGCCTGGGGCTGATCCAGAAAGACATGACCATGGCGCAGACCAGACTCACTGGCGCGCGCATGCACATACGCAGCAACATCTGGTAGGCGTTCTGGATGTTGGTCACATCCGTAGTCAGCCGGGTCACCAGTCCCGCCGTGCTGAACTTGTCAATATTGGCAAATCCAAAGGTCTGAATTCTCCCATACATGGCCTTGCGCAGGTTCCTGGCAAAGCCTGTGGAAGCCTTGGCACCGAACACACCTCCTCCGATGCCGAAGGCCAGGCCCACCAGCGCCGCCAGCACCATCAGGCCCCCGATCAGATATATGTGCCTCATGTTCCCTGCCTCTACCCCTTCGTTGATGATGGAGGCCATCAGCAGCGGAATGACCATCTCCATGGCCACCTCACCGATCATAAACACCGGGGTAAGTATGGATTCCTTCATCACCCCCCGGACATGCGCTCCCAACGTTTTCAGCATTTCTTACTCCTCCTAGTTTTAGTTCCGCATATTCCCTCCCGGCACACTTAACTGGTGATGCATAATGAGCCGCCTGCGCGTCCCCCCATGCATCGGCGCGTTGTTCGAGAATATGCTGTTTTGCTTTACTTTGTTCCGCAAATTTACTTCCTGTGGATTTCACCGGTCCAGGAATCGTCCCCTCCCAGAATGCGCGCGGCCAGCCTGCCCGCATTACCTTCGATCTTCTCCAGGGTGGCGAAAAACCGCTCCTGTTCCTCCTGGGATATCCCCTGCAGCTGTCGACAGTTCAGCCATTCAATGGCGTCCTGGAGCAGTTGGCATTGTTCCTCCCCCTTGGCCGTCAGCGTCAGGCGTTTGAGACGGGCGTCACTGCCGTCGGTCTCCCTGTGGATAAAGCCGTTTTCCTCCATGCGGGTCAGGATATTGGTCACTGCGGAACGACCGATTTTGAATTCCTTTTCAATATCCCTCTGGTAGACCGTCTGATCCGCATGGTGGTACAAATACTGGATGATAAAACCGTTCATGGCAGTCACCTCATCCACCCCCAGACCGCTGAGAGCAAGCTGCATGTTCCGCTTCAGCATATTATCCAGCTTGCGAATCCGATGTCCCATATGAAATCTACATGTCCCCTCCTCCATAAGTCCCTCCCTGCATAATGTTTACATGTAAACTGTTATAGCATGAACAGTTTACACCCGAACAATTTATTTGTCAACAGGAAAATGAATTGAACTGCCAAAATCTGTATTGTCTATTTTATTGAATCAAGGTATAATATACTGGGTGTTGAAGATACCCTGCAGCCCCCTGGCCCGTACAGGGCCGGAAACCGCACTTTGGGAAAGGAACCTGATTAACTATGCCATTTATTGATCTACCTAAGCAAAAGACGATTTACAAGGTGGGACAGCCTCTGACGGCCCTCCACCTGATCACCAGCGGCAGTGTGCGGGTATACTCCCCCACCGGGGAATACCTGATCGGAAAGGGCGACATGATCGGCATCTGCGAAATCTGCTCGGAAGTCCATTTCCTGGGCTATGAAACAGTGGAAGACGTACATATCATGAATTACCCGCTGCCCAACCCGGAAGCCCTGCAGGACCTGTTCGAGAAAAATCCCGATCTGGCCAGTCTCTCCGTGATTTCCGCCTTCCGGCAGATGTGTACCATCATGAATCACTGCGAGGAGTCCGCCCTGACCTGCGGCAACCTGTACAACCGCCTGCATGAACATCTCTCCGCCTATCAGACGCTCTGCGGCCAGTATCACCTCACCCCCAAGGAATTGGCTGACATCGAGCAGATCACCACCTATGTGGGCATGGAGACACCTGATATGTGGCTGACTGATTTCTATCAGGCGCTGCTGCAGATTTTTACCGCCAACCCTTCAGCGGCAGTTGCCAGGGAATCCGCTGTGGCCACCGGTTTCCTGCGCAAGGCCAGCCTTGATTTCCGCAAGACTTATCTGTCCCTGGAAGAACAGCTTCACTACCAGGAACAATTATTGCATTATTATATCAATCAGGAGGAGGAGGATTTATTCTCCTGTTATACCAACCTGTTTTACCAGGTGTCCCAGGCTTCCGCCGACACCACGGATGTCTATACGGCCATCCAGGAGCTTGTGTCCACCGTCACCAGCAACGCGGCGCTGGATAAGTCCAGGCTTGCGGCGCGTCTCCAGGGATTTAAGGAGAATATGAGCCGACTGGGCACCAGACAGCCCGTGGCCGCCGACACCCCCCATGCGGAAGTACACGAGCAGCTGGCCGGATCCCTGGCCTGTATTCTGGAATATGCCGGCGCTGAGATCGAGACTGCTTCCAACTTCCGCCAGAATGTGGATGCCTACAAACGGCTCTCCGACAAGTCCTCCTCGGATGAACAGGCCTGTCGTCTGCGCCGCCAGCTTACGGAGGGCTTCTATACCATCTACTCCCGGGTGCTGGAAAAGAGTCTGACCGACGATGCCGTGCCGCTGCCTGTTAAAATGTTCCTTCTGTTCGGATATGTGGACGAAGAACTGGCCGGAACGGCTGACAGCGTATTTCTCTATCAACTCGCCGGCGGTTCCGAGGCGGTTTCCGGTGACGGCGTATATACATTCTATGACTGGCTGAAAAACATTTATGAAGGGAAGAAGCAGCCCAGCCGCAACGAATTCGGCGAGGACTACGTGGACTATCTGCACAAACAGAAGATCAGCGGCAAGCTGTCCGAACAGGAACTGCAGGACCTGACGGAAAATCCCATGCGCAAAGTGGAATTCGAGCTTCGCAATGTGTTCCCCACAGTGAACAAGATTACCTACGGGCGCGTCACCACCTTCTGCCCGGTGTTCACTTCGGACACCGTGCTGAAAGAGCTGTCCTCCTGCCATGTGACCCCCTCCTCCATCCACAACGTGCTGGACAAAATCCGTTCCATTGATTACTCCGCTTTCTACCGGGAGACCCTGAACATGGACAGCCCGGTGGCCCAGAAGGAGAATATTCATGTAGAATGTCTGCCGGATATCATCCTGATGCCCAACGCGGGCATCCGCGGTGTCACCTGGCAGGAAATCGAGGGCAGAAAGCGCACCACCCCCTCCCGCATGATGCTGTCCATATTTCATATGGAGGATCTGTACACCACCACCATACGTCTGGTGGGCGACTATCGCTGGGAGATGTGCAAGCGGGTCCAGGGCGCACGCTGGAACGATCTCTCGGAGCGCTCTCTGACCAGCGAATATTTCGATTATATTCAATTCTACAAGAAAAACAACGAATTGACGCCGGAAGCCAAGGAACGGATACGGCAGAGCCTCCAGGGGGCGAAAAACAGCTTCAAGGAAATGTTCATCCGGGATTATCTGCTGTGGGTGCAGCTTGAGAGTTCCGCATCGCCCCGCCTCAACAAGATTGCCAGACAGATCCTGTTCACCTACTGTCCCTTCTCCTACGAAGTGCGTCAGAAGGTGCAGAGCAATCCGCTGTACGGCGAACTGCTGCGCCGTCATGACGTGCAGTGCCAGCAGCATCTCAGTCACCTGAACAAGCTCTGTCAGAAGCTGCGCAACGAGGGGACGCCCGTGCCCGAGGCCATTGAGCAGGAAGTGGAGTATTTTAAGAGACAACTTCCGACATAAGCTGACAAATTCTTAATTTTTTTTTAAAACACTGGACATTCCCCGGAACCTGTTGTATACTGAAAGTGTTCAGTCGCGGGACTGAATTGGTAATTACCAAAATTCCGGAAGAATTCCCCTTTTACACAGATGCAGCCGCTGTTTCCCCAGCGGCTGCATCACTTTATGCGAAAAACACAAGCGGCACTCAATACTTCCCTGCATAATCCGTGCCGGTTTCCTCCCGGATTTTCGTCAAATAGCGTTCTGGCTGCTTCCTCATCTCCAGCAGGGTGTGAAACGCGCTCCACACCAGCCTGTCCTGGCGGTAACGGTTCATGTCCTCCGGCCTGTCCAGAAATGCTTTGAAATGATCCACCTGCCACACCAGCACGTCCGCCACCGTATACCCTGCCACTCTGTATTGGCACAGAAAGTCCTGATGCGCATAATAGTAGCAAAATTCCTCCTGAAGCTCCCGGCAGTTCTCCAGTCCTTCCACAAATGCCTGTGCCTGCTCCCGGTCCTGTCCCGCGCACTCCGCCAGCCGCATGGCCCACTCCCTGATCTCCTGCGTCATAATATGCCTCCTGTTCCGCACTCCATGTCTCTCTGTCCCCCACTTTATCAGGGAGACTGAACTGAAATGCACATATGTGATAAATTAAATAAAAAATTCCAAAAATAGACTTGCTAAAGCAGCTTCGGTTGTGTTATAATAGCTTTCGTCAGTAAATGACTGATTCCATAGGGGAATAGTACAGCGGTAGTGCGGCGGTCTCCAAAACCGTTAACGGGGGTTCGATTCCCTCTTCCCCTGCTGATCATAAGGACCTGGAAGTATTGAAAAAGCAATATTTCCAGGTCTTTTTTTCTGAAACCACTTCTCTACAGCAATGCGTTTACTGCGTCCTGAATGGTCCGCACCCCAATCAGCTTCATGGAACCATCCCCCTGCAGCCCCTTCATGCACACCGCCGGAAGAATACAGGTGTCAAAGCCCAGCTTACAGGCCTCCGCCACCCTCTGGGACGCCATGCTCACGGAGCGCACCTCCCCCGACAGGCCCACCTCGCCAAACGCCGCCAGCCGGGGACTGATCCCCCGGTTTTTGAAGCTGGACAGGGCCGCCAGCACAATAGCCAGATCCATGGCGGGTTCCTGTACCTTCATACCCCCCGCGATATTCACATAAGCATCGCAGCCGGACAACTGCACGCCGCAGCGCTTTTCCAGTACCGCCATAAGCAGATTCACCCGGTTCAGGTCCGTGCCCGTGGCCTGCCGCCGGGGAATTCCGAAATTGCTGTGGCACACAAGAGCCTGTATCTCCAGCAGCAGCGGCCGGGTGCCCTCCATGGCACAGGCTACTACGGAGCCGCTGGCTCCCTCCGGCCTGCCCTCCAACATATATTCGGAGGGATTGTGAACCTCCGTCAGTCCCTCCTGCCCCATCTCAAACACCCCGATCTCGTTGGTAGAGCCAAAACGGTTCTTGACTCCCCGGAGAATCCGGTAAGAGGCATGCCTGTCTCCTTCAAAATACAGCACCGTGTCCACCATATGCTCCAACACCCTGGGCCCGGCCACCGTGCCCTCCTTGGTCACATGGCCCACTATGAACACGGAGATATTCATGCCCTTGGCAAGCTGCAGCAGTACTCCTGTGGACTCCCTGACCTGAGACACGCTGCCCGGGGCTGCAGATACCTCCTCGTTATACATGGTTTGGATGGAATCAATGATCACCACCTTGGGCATTTCCCGCCGAATCACTTCCCTGATACTGCCCAGATTGGTCTCGCACAGCAGCAGCATGCCTTCCGCAAAGCTGCCGATCCGGTCCGCCCGCATCTTGATCTGTACCTGAGATTCCTCCCCGGAGATATAGAGCACCTTATGCCCCTTTTCCGCCAGTTTCCAACAGGTCTGCAGCAGCAGGGTTGACTTGCCGATGCCGGGATCGCCGCCCACCAGAGTCAGGGAACCCTGCACGATACCGCCGCCCAGCACCCGGTCCAATTCTCCGATCTGAGTGCTCAGGCGCGCTTCCTCCTGAATCTTTATGTCCGCCAGCACGGCGGGAGCGGCGCTTCCCATCGCCGCCCCCCTTCCTGTGCTTTTGGGGGAGGAGGCTTTTACCACTTCCTCCACAAAGGTATTCCACTCCCTGCATCCGGGGCACTGCCCCATCCACTTGGTAGATTCAAAACCGCAATTTTGACAGTAGAACACTGCCTTGTTCTTCATCTGTGCCATCTTATCCCTCACCCAGGCTCAAGCCGCCTATCGGTTCTTTACCGTGAAAGTCACCTGATCCTGTTTATAGCCTGCGGACACGGTATCCCCCGGCTGCACATTGCCCCTGAGAATCTCTTCAGCCAGGGCGTCCTCCACCACGGACTGTATGGCCCGTTTCAGAGGCCTGGCTCCCATCTTCTGATCGGCGTACTTCTCCACCAGATGTTCTTTCAGGGCCCCAGTCAGGGAGAGCTGGATCTCCATCTGGCTCTGGCAGCGCCTGCACAGACCTGCGGACAATAGCTGGATAATCTCTTTCATATTCCCATGGTCCAGCTGGTGGAACACGATGATATCATCGATACGGTTGATGAATTCCGGCTTAAAATTCCGCTTGACCTCCTCCATCACTCCCGCTTTCATCTTTTCATAGTTGCGGGCGGCGCTGTTGTCAGGAGCAAAACCCAGATTCCTGGGATCCACGATCCGCTGGGCTCCCGCATTGGAGGTCATAATCAGGATGGTATTCTTGAAACTGACCTTCCTGCCCTTAGAATCTGTAATATGGCCGTCGTCCAATACCTGCAGCAGGATGTTAAACACATCCGGATGTGCCTTTTCGATCTCGTCGAACAACACCACGCTGTACGGATTGCGGCGCACCTTTTCACTGAGTTGCCCCCCCTCGTCAAAGCCCACGTAACCGGGCGGGGAACCAATCATCTTGGACACCGAATGTCCCTCCATGTACTCCGACATATCTACCCGGATCATGGCGTTCTCCGATCCGAACATGGCCTCCGCCAGCGCCTTGCTCAATTCGGTCTTGCCCACGCCAGTGGGCCCCAGAAACAGGAAGGAACCAATGGGCCGGGCCGGATCCTTCAGCCCCACGCGGCCTCTGCGCATGGCTCTGGACACCGCCTTGACGGCCTCCTCCTGGCCGATTACCCGCTTGTGCAGAAGCTGTTCCAGCTTCAGCAGACGCTCGCTCTCCTTCTCCGCCAGCTTCCGCAGAGGAATTCGGGTCCACATGGACACCACAGCGGCGATCTCTTCTTCCCCGATCTCCAGCCTTGCCTCCTCTCTGACCTTACTGGCCCGTTTCTTCATGCGTTCCAGCTTCTGCAACAGTTCGTCCTGCCGCTGCTTTACTTCTCCTGCCTCCCGGAAATCTTCCCGGCGGATCGCCGCTTCCAGTTCTTCGTCCAGTTCCCTCATCCGCTTTTTCAGTTCCTGCTGCCGGTAAGGCACGCTGGCTGTTTGCAGACGGGCAGCGGCAGCGGCTTCGTCAATCAGGTCTATGGCCTTGTCCGGAAGGTTCCTGTCATTGATATAGCGGCTTGCCAGACGCACCGCCGCCTCCACTGCCTCCCTGCTGATAAGTACCTGATGATGATCCTCATATTTTTCCTTGATGCCTTCCAGAATGCGGATGGCCTCCTCCTCAGTGGGTTCCTCCACATTCACCGGCTGGAACCTGCGCTCCAGGGCGGCGTCCTTCTCCACATACTTTCGATATTCGGAGATGGTGGTGGCGCCGATCAGCTGAATCTCTCCCCTGGCCAGGGAGGGCTTCAGGATATTGGAGGCGTCAATGGCCCCCTCTGCGCCTCCCGCGCCGATGATGGTGTGCATCTCGTCCAGGAACAGGATCACATTGCCCGCCGCAATCACCTCCCGGATCACCTTTTTGATCCGCTCCTCAAATTCTCCCCGGTATTTGCTGCCTGCCACCATACCTGATAAATCCAGCGTCAGCACCCGCTTATCCCGCACGGTAAAGGGCACCTGGCCTTCCACGATGCGCAGGGCCAGTCCCTCCGCCACGGCGGTCTTGCCCACCCCGGGTTCGCCGATCAGACAGGGGTTATTCTTGGTTCTGCGGCTTAAAATCTGTATCACCCGGCGGATCTCGTCCTCCCGGCCGATCACCGGATCCAGCCTGCCCTCTCTGGCAAGAGCGGTGAGATCCCGGCTATATTGATCCAGCGTGCCTGTCTTATTTCCCTTCCCCTGTTTTCTGCCAAGATCCTCCTTGTACAGATTGGGGTCTGCCCCTATGGCAGTCAGCACATCCACATAAAGTTTCTGGGTAGAGATATTCATGGTGTTCAGCAGGCGTACCGCCACGTTCTCCCCTTCCCTGATCAGCGCCAGCAGAATATGCTCCGTGCCGGTGCGGGACTGACCGAACCGCCCCGCCTGGGCATGAGCCTCCTCCAGAATCTTCTCTGCCCGGGGAGAATAGCCCTCCCTCTCCTTTATGGCGGTGCCCCCCTCAAAGGCGATCAATTCCCGGATCATCTCCAGCACCCGCTCCAAAGAGACACCGTTATCCGTCAAAACCCTGGCGGCGACCCCGGTGCCCTCCTTAATCAGGCCCACCAGCACATGCTCTGTCCCCACATATCCCTGTTTCAGGGTATGCGCGCATCTCTCGGCATATTTCAGCGCGGCCTCTGCCTTTTCCGTAAAATGTGACTGCATCACTCCAGTCCTCCATACTCTTCATAAATTTCGTCAATCAACGCATGCATTTCTTCCCTGGTAACGTTCTTACAGCTTCCTTTAGCCAATATTACCCGGAGTTCTTTTTTTAATTCCGACACAGTGCGCAGCTTGTCCACATCAATGGCTATGACAGCCCCCTTGCGCCGGTCCACCTTCACATAGCCCTCCTGCTTCAACACAGTGTAGGCTTTGTTCACAGTGTGCATGTTGATTCCCACAAGTTCTGCCAGTTGACGAACGCTGGGCAGCGAATCTCCCTCCTGGAACTGTGCGGTGGCGATCCCCAGAATGATCTGATTGCGCAGTTGCAGATACAGCGCCTCGTCACTGTTAAAATCCACCTCTATCACCATATGCCCTGCCGCCTTTCTCCATTCGTGGAATTGTTCTACTTATTTTAACACAACCGCTCCCTTTTGCAAAGTAAAGGAGGAAATTTAATAAGGATTTAATATAACACGGAGGAACCCGCTTCCATGGGTTCCTCCTTCGCATTCTTTATGGTACGTTAATTCTCTTCCTCTCCGTCCCAGTTCAGGTACTCAAAATCAAATTCATCGTCATCTGCCAGGAAGTTCCTGGCCTGTCCGGATGAATTCTGATTCTCCCGGGCTGCGGGCCTCTCCTGCTGACGGCCCGCCGGCTGCTGGGAAGGTCTGGACTGGCTGCTCCCTGCAGGGCGGGGCTGGCCGCTTCCCGCTGGACGGCTCTGGCTCTGCCCCCCGCTGGAGGGTCTGGACTGACTGCTTCCCGCAGGGCGGCTCTGGCTCTGACCCGCGCTGGAGGGTCTGGACTGACTGCTCCCTGCGGGACGGCTCTGGCCGCTGCCGGAAGGTCTGGACTGACCGCTCCCTGCGGGACGGCTCTGGCCGCTGCCGGAAGGACGAGCCTGACCGCTTCCCGCAGGGCGGCTCTGGCCGCTGCCGGAAGGACGGGATTGACCGCTCCCTGCGGGACGGCTGCCCGCTCCCACCGTGGGCATTCCAGCTTTCCCTGCACTCCGCTGCCCCTGTCTCTTTCGCACGGTCTCCTTTTCCACTTCCTCAAAATAGGCGGCATCCATCATATCCCGGATTTTGAAGAACAGAAGTGTGGCCGTCAAAGCCAGCAGAATCACGGCCACCACCAGGATAATCATGATGGTCTTCATGGATTTCACCTGGGCATCGCCCTCTTCGAGCAATTTTTTATAGTTGGTTGAACTGGCATACAAATCCGAAATCAGGTATCTGACGCCCTGTTCACCGGTAAAGTCCATCAGATACCAGCCATCCTCATATTCCTTTGTATCGTAAGCCTTCTGCACCGGTTCAGGAGTGGGTTCCGGTTCCACGGGGTCTGTCACTGGAGGGGTTTCCGGCTCCACGGGGTCTATGGCAGGCGGCAGCAGTTCACCTTCCAACGTGACGAAGTCCTCCCTGACAAAACCTGTGCCCTGTCCGCCAGTTCCTGTGAAACTCACCTGATACCAGCTCTTGCCTTCGCTGTCCTGAGCCGTGCCCGTCACTGTCAGTATCGTGTCTCTCTGTACCGTTTCCACAATGGTGCCGGAGGTGGAAGCATTGGAACGCACCCGCACCTGCTCTCCTGTGACTTTGGCGTTAACCGGCTGCACTGCCGTCACTTCTGTGGCAGGCGTGCTGGAAGGCGTGTTCGGGGTGGAAGGTGTGTTCGGGGTGGAAGGTGTATTGGGCGTCAGCGACGTGCCGGAGCCGCTGCTGACCTTCTGCACCAGATCAGAACGAACATACCCGGTCTTGGCGCCCCCTTCAAAAGTGACCTGATACCAGGTATAGCCGTCCGCCCCAGTGGTCTCCCCGATGATGGGCAGGATCTCGCCATTCAACGCCCCCCCAATCATCTCGGTGCCTGTATCCGCCCCGGCCCGGATCTTCACGGAACTGGCCGTCACCTTTGCATCTTCCGCATGGCTGATGATAGTGCTCAATCCAAAAGCCAACACCATTATCGCCAACGCCGCCACGGCCATGACCATGGCCTTTAACTGCATCCGTATCTTAGCTGTCTCTCTCATATGCAACCCTTTCTTATCTGGAGTCCCGCATGTCCGGTGTCCTACATGCATGAAGTCCCGCATGTCACGTGTCCTGCATGCCTGAAGCCCCGCATGCCTGGAGTCCGGTACGTGCGCGTGCGCCTCCGGGAAACACGCTTTCTCCTGAAGTCTCACGTATTCCTGCGTTAAAGTTTATCCCGCGTGAATCTCTTGGCTCCCTCCTGGCCGGAAATGTCATTCATTCCTACACCCATCATATCTTTCTTCATGTTTTTGCGTCTGGGATCTTCTGACTTCGGCGGCTGTTTCGCTGCACACTGGGGGCAGAACTCCCCGCTGCGTATCTGCACACCGCAGGCCCGGCAGGACAGGAAGGTGCGGGAACCCGCCGCAACCTCCAGCCTCTCTTCCCGCAAAAGCTGCCGTATCACCTTGTGAGGTACCCCTGTGGCCGCCTCCGTTTCGGCAATCGTGGCCCCCGGATGCTGCTCCACATAGAGCCTCACCTTCCCGTAATCGTCATATACCACAGCTTTACATTGCTCACAACGGTATTCGCCGACGCCTTTATAGACCAGCTCGCCTCCACATTCCGTGCAGGTATTTGGCACATGGTATATGTCATTATCAAAAAAATCCATGTCTACCTCTTTCCCGCGTATCCCAGACCGGCCCCGCAATACGCGTCAATACATTCATACGGCATGGCCTGTAATGCATATGCACCGAATATCGCAAGTCATGCCTAAGATATTTATATCTCTTCTATCGCCTTACCTATGTCATGCCGCATATATTTATTTTCAAAGCTGACCCATTCCGTGGCCTCATAGGCTTTTGCCCTGGCCTCCTTCAGCGTTGCTCCCTTTGCCGTAACACCCAGCACCCGGCCGCCGTTTGTCACCACCCGGCCCTGACCATCCAGCTTGCTGCCGGCATGGAAGCAGTAATAATCCTCTCTTCCTTCAAACTTCTCCAGTCCGTGTATCTCATACCCTTTCTGATATGACACCGGATAACCGTCGGAAGCCAGCACCACGCAGACCGCCGCATTGTCCTCAAATTCCAGTTCTATCTGATCCAGTGTACCGTCTATGCAGGCGTCCACCACATCCATGATATCGTTTTTCATCCGGCACAGCACCACCTGCGCCTCCGGATCGCCGAAGCGGGCGTTATACTCTAACACTTTGGGGCCTTCGGGGGTAAGCATCAGCCCAAAGAAGATAACTCCCTTAAAGGGCCTGCCTTCCGCCGCCATGGCGTCCACCGTGGGCTGATAGATCCGCTCTCTGCAGAATGCGTCCACCTCTTCCGTGTAGAAAGGACTGGGGGAAAAATTGCCCATACCGCCGGTGTTCAGCCCCTGGTCTCCGTCCATGGCCCGCTTGTGGTCCTGGGCGGAAGTCATGGGCTTTATGGTCCTGCCGTCCACAAAGGACAGCACCGAGACCTCCCGCCCTGTCATGAACTCTTCCACCACCATTCGGTTGCCTGCGCTGCCGAAATGCTTATCCTCCATGATTTCCTTCACACCTGCCCTGG
>JAAWKU010000058.1 GCA_022797535.1 Lachnospiraceae bacterium
TTGCGCTTCTCTTCACGATTTGGCATGTATACCTCCTAATGATGGTCTTTGGATATGCTGCGTTGAAAGCTCTGTGTGTGAACCTGCCCGTTTTTGATAGAATCTATTATTTTCCCGGAAATCTCTTTTTGTACATGCGGATATCCGGGCCGGTCAGCTTGCATAGAGAGTAATTGCTGGTGATGCGGGAAAAAATGCGGTCGGAATAGCGGTCTCGCATCTCCTCCAGATTCAGATTGGTGGAGATGATAGTGGCTTTCTGCCGCAGGTGCCGCTCATTGAGCAGGGAAAACAACTGTGAAGTCACAAAGCTGTTGGTGATTTCCGTTCCCAGATCATCAATGATCACCAAGTCACTATTGTAAAGGTCTTTGTAGAAATTGTAAAGGGTTTCTCTGGACTTTGTGTCAAAGCTGTAACGGGCCAGAGTCTCAAAAAGGCCGCTGGCGCTGAAATAGATCACAGCCCTGCCCTGAGACAGCAGTTCCCTGGCGATACAGCCGGACAAAAAACTTTTTCCTGTCCCTACTGTACCATAAAACAGTAAATTTTGATAGCTTTTTTTGAATTCATCCACGAATTTATGGCTGATGGCGACTGCGTTCTCAAAACGTTGCAGATCCTCCCCCTCATAATAGGCGGTGGAGAGGGTGTCGAAATTTTCCCGGGCAATCATTTCCTGGATGCCGGATTGTTCGTAGAGCAGGGTGACTTCCAGTTGACGGAAGCAGTGGCATTTCTCGCTGCCGATATAGCCGGTGTCCCGGCAGTCGGCACAGTCGTAAAAGGGTTCCAGATAGTCGGGGGGATATCCTGCCTGGGACAGAAGGATCCTGCGGCGCTCCGCCCTGGACGCCAGTTCCCTTTTCAACTCTTCCAGTGAGGAATCGTCTCCGTCCAGCAGCAGACGGGCATGGGCTATGGAGGTGGCTCCCACAGAAGCATCCAGTTCCCGGTATTCCGGCAGCTGTGCATAAACCTGTTGCCTGCGCTGGGTCAGAAGCCGCATATTGCGAGTCTGTTTTTCTTCATATCTGCGCTTTATGCTGTCATATTGTGTCTTAGTCAGTGCCACGGCGGTTTCTCCTATTTAAAGTTCTGCATGTTCCCTACATGCGCATACAGTGGGTACTACCTGAAAACCCGCCCAGGCGTTCATTCAGGAAGCAGTGTGTATTCCGGGAAGATGCGGATGAACTGCTTTGCCTTCTCAGTTGCTGAGCAGTTCCTTTTCCAACTCCTCAAAATTGTAGGTGTTCTGCTTAAACTGGTTGAACTTGTTGCTGACGGCTGCAGTGTTGCGGGCTGCTGTGTTGGGCGCGGTGTTTTTCTGCTTCTGATGCTGTTCATCCACCCGTTTGATGTCCGCTTTGTGGTGCACATTTTCCTTGCGCCAACTGCTGAGAATCCCTTCCGCATACTCGAAGCGGTGTTTGTCCACGGCCATTACGGTGCGTTCGCAGGCTTCAAAGATAATATCCGGGCTGAAGCCGTATTCCCTGGTCCAGCGGTTGATATATTCCAGCTCTTTGGTGGTGGGAGCGGAGGACTTGCCCAGTTCGTTCATGATGGCGTAGACGGACTTGTCATATTTGAGAGCCGCTTTCTGGGCCTGCTTGGGAGTGGTGATTCCCTGCTGGGCCCAACTGACAGCCACCTTCTCCATATAGCGGAAATCTTTTTTACCCCGGTCTACGCAGTACTGAATCAGGTAGTCTATAAGGTCGTCGGAAAAACGCAGCACATCGGACAAATACAGTATGGTTTTCATATCCGACGCCGTCAGAGTTCTGCCTACATATACCTGGGCCACAAACAAAAGCTGAGCCGTGCTTTCC
The DNA here is from genome assembly GCA_022797535.1 of Lachnospiraceae bacterium. Classification (GTDB taxonomy): domain Bacteria; phylum Bacillota; class Clostridia; order Lachnospirales; family Lachnospiraceae; genus Acetatifactor. The sequence continues at coordinate 1,839 of JAAWKU010000058.1, forward strand.
TGCTCTTTAAAATTGCGGAGCTGGTCGGCGCTGTAGGCGGGTTTGGCATAGGGATCGGGCTCCGGCTCTAAATCGGCCACCCAGCCTGCGCCTGCAGAGCCGGATACCGCTGCGGCGGGTCCGGGATCCGGAAGGGAGGGCTGCTTTTGTTGGTAAAAGACTACGGTGTTGTCGCTGCCTTCCGCAGTGGCAGGAACACCTGCAACGCGGCTGGCCGCCGCCCCAACGGAAGCATCTGCCATGACACTGCCCGCCGCACCAACGGAAGCACCTGCCATGACACTGCCCGCCGCACCGATGGAAGTACCTGCTATAACACTGGCCGCCGCCCCAACGGAAGCGTCCGTCATGACACCGCCCGCCGCTCTAACGGAAGCATCTGCCATGACACTGCCTGCCGCTCCGGCAGAGTTACCGGCCATAACATTCCCTTCGGCCGCCGTTATGCCGCAGACCATACCGGCCCCGCCGGAACTCAGCCCGCGCAGATGGATGGCTGTCAGGTTCTTGCCTGAGTCGAACTCCAGGGACAGCAGATTCTGCTTTTCCCAATAGCGCAGAGCGCGCAGTATGTCCTTTTCCGTATGATTGAATTTATCCGCAATGTCTGAGACGCCGAACGCCATATTGGCGTGGACCATCCGCACCAGATATAGGTAGACCTTGAGCTGGGCGTCGTTGGCATCCTTCATATAATTGTCTATGAAATAATTGGAAATAGCGGTGGATTCTATGTAATTGTCCTTATATATCGCCAGATTCGCCATGGGAAACCATCCTTCTTTGATTCAGTGGTTCAAAGTATAACATAGGGAATCCAAAAATGAAATAGGCATATTGCCAGAAAGAAAAACGGACAGTTTTGGCCATGGAAAATGTGGAAATGGTGGATACTGTGGATAAATATTTGACATGAGAAAGGAAAATCCTGCAAAATCCAGCAGCGCAGAGGAATGTGCGCAGAGCCTGTTTATCCACATTTTTATAAAAAATATCCACATTTTTCTCACGGAGGTACCGCAGATAAAATGTGGATATGGTGGATAACTATTTCCCGAGGAGAGATTCGCCGATTTTTACCACGTCTCCGGCTCCCATAGTTATCAACAGATCGCCGTTTATGCAATTTTCTGCCAGAAATTTTTCGGCCTCTTCAAAAGTGGGAAAGTATTCGCATTCCGTGCCCAATGCCCGGACGGCGGCCTGCAAATCCCGGGAACTGATGCCCAGGGTATCTTTTTCCCTGGCAGCGTAGATATCCGTCAGTACCACCCGATCGGCCAGAGCCAGGGCCCGGGCAAACTCGTTCATAAAAGCCTTGGTGCGGGAGTAAGTGTGGGGCTGGAACATACACCACAGCTTTTTGTGGGGATAATTTTTCGCCGCCCGCAGGGTTGCAGTTATTTCTGTGGGATGATGCGCATAATCATCTATTATAGCGAACCCGTTCACCGTCCCCTTGTACTCGAAGCGCCGGTCCGTACCGCAGAATTCCTTCAGGGCGGCCAGCGCCGCGCCGCGGTCGATGCCCAACAGGTCCGAGGTGGCAAGAGCGGCCAGGGCATTGTGGACATTGTGATCGCCGGGCACCTGCAAGGTGACCCGCTGAGGCTCCTTTTCGGGGCTGTACAGCAGGAAGGAAGCATTGCCCTGTTCATCGTGCCGAATCTGGCGGGCGTGATAGTCGCAGCCGCTGTCATGTCCAAAGGTGACAACCCGGCAGGACAGGCCTTCCGTCAGTTCCCGCCAGCGCTCTATGTCGCCGCTGATGACCAGAGTCCCGTCCGGGGGAAGAAGCTGGGCGAAGCGCCGGAAGGAATGGCGTATATCCTCCAGATCCTTAAAAAAGTCCAGATGGTCTTCCTCCACGTTCAGAATCAGGCCTATTTTAGGGAAAAAACTCAAAAAACTGTTGGTATATTCGCAGGCTTCGGTCAGGAAATATCCGCTGTCTCCCACCCGGATGTTGCCGCCGATGGACTTTAAGATGCCGCCGATGGACAGGGTGGGATCGGTGTCCGCCTGAAGCAGGATCTCCGCAAGCATGGAGGTGGTGGTGGTCTTGCCGTGGGTGCCGCTTACGGCGATGGGGAGCTCATAGTTCTTCATGATCTGCCCCAGGAGCTGTGCCCTGGACAAGTAGGGGATTCCTTTCTCCCGGATAGCCATGAACTCCAGATTGTCCTCATGCACGGCGCTGGTCAACACGGCGCAGTCAATATCCTCCGTGACATGAGCGGCGTCCTCCCCGTAGGAAACCCGGATCCCTTTCTTTTCCAGGGACTGGGTGATGGGGCTGGACTTCCAGTCGGAACCGGACACGGTAAAGCCGGCCCGGTGCAGAATCTCAGCCAAGCCGCTCATACTGATACCACCGATGCCCACAAAATAAACAGAAACGGGGTGTTTGAAATCTATCTGATACATAACAGCACATAGCTCCTTTTGCGGAATGTTCTAAAATTATTATATTCCTTATTATATACTTTGTGGGTAAAAAAAACAAATGCTATTTTATAATGACGAAATTCTGTTAAAATTGAATAAAAAAAAGAGCAAAATAGACTTTCTTATGTAAAAAATATTCACAACGGGAATTAAATATGCTATAATGTGTACAAGACAAGGCCTGTGGACGCCTTGTATATTATGCTAGATTGAGGTGATGACATGATCAAAAAAGAGATGATAGCCATGTTGTTGGCCGGAGGACAGGGCAGCCGCCTGGGGGTGCTTACGTCCAAGGTTGCCAAGCCTGCGGTTGCTTTCGGCGGGAAGTACCGTATTATCGACTTTCCGCTGAGCAACTGTATCAATTCGGGCGTTGATACGGTGGGGGTATTGACACAGTACCAGCCGCTGCGGCTGAATACCCACATTGGGATCGGCATTCCCTGGGACCTGGACCGGAACATCGGCGGCGTGACGGTGCTGCCGCCCTACGAGAAGAGCGCCAACAGCGAATGGTATACAGGAACGGCCAACGCCATATACCAGAACCTGGACTATATGGAAAGTTTCAACCCCGAGTACATACTGATCCTTTCCGGAGATCATATTTATAAGATGGACTATGAGGTCATGCTGGACTTCCACAAGGCCAACAATGCGGAGGTGACCATCGCCGTTATGCCTGTGCCCATGGAGGAGGCCAGCCGTTTCGGTATCATGATTACGGACGAGAACCGGCGGATCACCGATTTTGAGGAGAAGCCCGAACATCCCAGGAGCAATCTGGCCAGCATGGGCATCTATATTTTTAACTGGAAGACATTGAAGGAAGCGCTGCTGACCATGGCGGACCAGCCGGCGCTGGATTTCGGTAAACATGTTATTCCCTACTGCCACGAGAAGGGCGCTCCTCTGTATGCCTACGAGTTCAACGGCTACTGGAAGGATGTGGGCACGCTGAGTTCCTACTGGGAGGCCAACATGGAACTGATTGACATCGTGCCGGAGTTCAACCTGTATGAAGAATACTGGAAAATCTACACCAAGAGCGATATCCTGCCGCCCCAGTATATGTCCAGGGACAGTGTGGTGGAGCGCTGTATTATCGGCGAGGGCACGGATGTATATGGCAAAGTGTACAATTCCGTCATCGGCTGCGGCGTGACCATCGGAGAGGGCGTGGTGGTGCGGGACTCCATCATTATGAATAACACCGTGATTGGCCCTGGCTGTGAGGTCTACAAAGCCATCATAGCGGAGAATGTGCAGATTGGCAAGGGTGTGAAGCTGGGCGTGGGAGGGGAGGCGGAGAACGACACGGCTCCTCATATCTACAACCACGGCCTGATGACGGTGGGCGAGAAGAGCGTGATTCCCGAGGGCGTCAGCGTGGGTAAGAACACGGTGATCTCCGGCGTGACCACAGCCGCGGACTATGCGGATGGCTATCTGGCCAGCGGCAAGACATTAATCAAGGCGGAGGAGAGATAACAGTGAGAGCTATAGGAATCGTTTTGGCAGGTGGCAATAACCACCGAATGAAAGAGTTGTCACAGAAACGCGCCATCTGTGCCATGCCGGTGGCCGGCAGCTATCGGAGCATTGACTTTACGCTCAGCAATATGTCCAATTCCCATATCCAGAAAGTTGCGGTCTTTACCCAGTACAATTCCAGGAGTCTCAACGAACATCTGAGTTCCTCCAAATGGTGGGATTTCGGGCGCAAACAGGGGGGGCTGTATGTGTTTACGCCCGCTGTAACCGTCAACAACAGCAACTGGTACAGGGGGACGGCGGACGCCATCGCTCAGAATCTGGTGTGGCTGAAGAACAGCCATGAGCCCTATGTGGTGATCGCCTCCGGCGACTGCGTGTACAAGATGGACTTTAACCGGCTGCTGGAGTATCATATCGACAAGAAGGCTGATATTACGGTGGTGTGCCGGGATATGGAGCCGGGCACGGAGATTGAGCGCTTCGGAACCATGAAGATGAACGAGGACTTCCGTGTCACGGAATTTGAGGAAAAGCCTCTGCAGGCCAAGAGCAACACCGTCTCCTGCGGTATTTATGTGATCCGCCGCCGGAACCTGATCGAGATGATCGAACGGTGCATGGAGGAGGAGCGGTATGACTTTGTCCGTGACATCCTGATCCGCTACAAGGACATGAAGCGGATCTATGCCTACAAAATCAAGGACTATTGGCGTAATATCGCGTCTGTGGCGGACTATTACGGGACCAACATGGACTTTTTAAAGCCGGAAGTGCGGGACTACTTCTTTAAACAGTACCCGGACATTTACTCCAAGGTGGATGACCTGCCTCCCGCGAAATACAATCCCGGCGCAGACATCCGCAACAGCCTGATTTCCAGCGGCTGTATCGTCAACGGCGTGGTGGAGAATTCGGTGATCTTCAAGAAAAGCTATATCGGAAACAACTGCGTGATCAAGAACTCCGTGATATTGAATGACGTATATATCGGGGACAATACTTACATTGAGAACTGCATTGTGGAGAGCCGGGATACCATACGCGCGGGCTCCCGTTTCGTTGGGGAGGGCGGCATCAGGATCGTGGTGGAAAAAAACGAAAGGTATGTGATGTAATTCTACGGAACAAAAATACACCAGCGTCTGCCGGGGAGGGCTCCGGCGGAACAGTTTCTGCATTATAATTCTTTTGAACCGAATGTGCGCGGCAACGCGCGATCAGAGTAAAACAAGATGAGATCATTTAGCCAAGGGGGTTGTTTTGATGCAGATTACAGATGTACGGGTACGAAAGATTACCAAGGAAGGAAAGATGAAGGCGATTGTGTCCATTACCCTGGACGATGAGTTTGTGGTACATGATATCAAGGTGATTGAGGGTGAAAAGGGATTGTTTATCGCCATGCCCAGCAAGAAGGCGGCGGACGGGGAGCACCGGGATATCGCCCATCCTATCAATTCCGCCACAAGGGAACATATCCAGCAGGTGATTCTGGACGGCTATGAGAAGGCGCTGGCCGCGCCGGAGGCTGGGGAGGAGTGACCTCAGAGCATATAAGGGGGCTACGGAAGCTGCCGCAGAGACGCGGCGGCTTCTTTTTTGCCTTCAGGGAGCCGGCACAAAAACATCACGGTTGTATATTGGTAAAAAGTGATTTATAATACTGGTATTCAATAATTTGGGTTCTGTGCGCAGTCCATGTTTATGTTTTTCCTTTGGAGTAATGTGCCTGTTGGAATTGGTGATGGTTTTAAAATAAAAGTGGAATAGTAACATTGGAGGAAAACTATGTTTGTTATCGCGGGCCTGGGCAATCCGGGCAGAGAATATGAGAACACCCGGCATAATATCGGCTTTCGGGTTATAGAGCAAATTGCGGAAAAATATCAGATATCCATGTTGGAGAGGAAGCATAAGGCAGTGATCGGCAAGGGTTATATGGACGGACAGAAAGTCATTCTGGTAAAGCCTCTCACTTATATGAATCTGAGTGGAGAGAGCATCCGGGAGGTAACGGACTATTATAAGGTAGATGTGACCACGCAGCTGGTGGTGATCTCCGACGATATCAGCCTGGACGTGGGCCAGCTGCGGATTCGCAGGAAGGGCAGCGCGGGAGGGCACAACGGACTGAAGAACATTATTCTGCACCTGGGGAGCGAGAATTTCATACGGATCAGGATGGGAGTCAGCGATAAGCCCCAGGGGTATGACTTGAAGGACTATGTGCTGGGCCGCTTCACGGACAAGGAGAACAAGCAGCTGGAGGAGACCGGCGGGAAGGCCATTGAAGCCGTCCGCATGATCCTGCAGGGGGATGCGGACGGAGCCATGAACCGATACAATACGAAGAAAAAAAACAACGGAGATCATGCGGAACTTTAATGGAGGTGGCGGGATGCAGGCATTATTAGCTCCTTTGCAGGATCTGGCAGAGTACGGTCAGATCAGGGAGGACATACGCAAGGGGAGAACTCCGGTGGCGCTCAGCGGCTGTGTGGATTCCCAGAAACTGCATATGATATATGGATTGTCCGATGGCCTGCGCTGCAGGGTCATCGTTACTTACAGTGACTTAAAGGCCAGGGAATTATACGAAGAATACCGTTTCTACGACAGAAACGTCCTGCTTTATCCCGCCAAGGACCTGATTTTTTTCCAGGCAGATATCCACGGTAACCAGTTGACCCGGGAGAGGGTGCGGGCGCTGCGGCGGATTGCGGAGGGAAGGCCCCTGACGCTTGTTACCACCTTTGCGGCATTGATGACGCCCCAGGTACAGTGGGATCCGGAGAAGGACATTCTGAGAGTGGAAAGCGGCGGGGCCCTGGATGAGGCGGCGCTGTCCAGGCGTCTGGTGGACATGGGCTATGAGAAAGCGGCCCAGGTAGAAAGCTGCGGACAGTTCTCCGTCCGGGGCGGCATCGTGGACATTTATGATCTGACAGAAGAAAATCCTTACCGCATCGAACTGTGGGGGGACCAGGTGGAGTCCATTCGCTCCTTTGACGTGTTGAGTCAGCGCTCCATAGAGAAGCTGGAGAGCGTCACCGTCTACCCGGCGGCGGAATTCGTAATGGACAGGCAGCGCCTGGAGGAGGGCGTCAGACGGATTCAGGAGGATGCCCAGGCGCAGGAGAAGAAGCTGCGGGAGGCTTTTGAGACGGAGGCGGCTCATCGGATCTCCACCCAGGTGGCGGAACTCCGGGAACAGCTGCTGGAATTCCAGTCCAAAACCAATCTGGAGAGCTATATCCGCTATTTTTACCAGGATACCCTGACTTTGCCGGAACTGCTGCAGCGGGCGGAAGAGTCCCGGAGAGGGGGGGGCAGGGGTCTGATTTTCTTTCTGGATGAGCCGGGGCGGATTGCCGAACACGCGGACGCAGTGGAACTGGAGTTCCGTGAGAGCATGGGGCAGCGGGCCCAGAAGGGCTATGTGCTGCCGGGGCAGATGGACATCCTGTACGACAGGGAGCAGGTTATGGCCCGTTGCCTGAAATCCCCGGTGGTATCCTTGGCCACTATGGACGGGAAGAACAGCCTGTTGCGCCCTGTCTCCCGGGTCATGATGTCCGCCCGCAATGTGTCGCCCTACAACAACAGCTTCGAGGCTCTGGTAAAAGACCTGATCCGCTACCGCCGGCAGGGATACAGGGTGCTGCTTTTGTCCGGCTCCCGCACCCGGGCCAGGCGTCTGGCCCAGGACCTGCAGGATTATGAACTCACGGCCATCTACACGGAGGATCCTTTCCGGGAGGTGCAGCCGGGGGAGGTGGTGACTTACTATGGCCATGTGAATAAAGGGTTTGAATATCCTCTGATCAAATATGTGGTGATCGCCGAATCCGACATTTTCGGCGCGGAGAAGAAGAAAAAGAAGAAAAAACTGTATCAGGGGCAGAAGATCAACGATTTCCATGAGTTGAAGGTGGGGGACTACGTGGTGCATGAGACCCACGGGCTGGGCATCTACCGGGGTATTGAGAAGGTGGAAGTGGAAAAAGTGGTCAAGGACTATATGAAGATTGAGTACCGCGACGGCGGCAATCTCTATGTGCTGGCCACCGGCCTGGATGTGATTCAGAAGTATGCCGCGGCGGAGGGGGGAAAGCCCAAGCTGAACAAGCTGGGCACCAGGGAGTGGGACCGCACCAAGTCCAGGGTGCGTACCGCCGTGGACCAGGTGGCGGGAGATCTGGTGGAACTCTACGCCCTGCGGCAGCAGAGCCAGGGATATCAGTACGGCAAGGACACGGTGTGGCAGAGGGAGTTCGAAGAGATGTTTCCCTTTGAGGAGACGGAGGATCAGCTGGCTGCCATCGCCGATACCAAGGCAGATATGGAGAGCGGCAGGATCATGGACCGGCTGATCTGCGGAGATGTGGGCTACGGCAAGACGGAGATCGCCATCCGGGCGGCATTTAAGGCCGTGCAGGAGGGTAAGCAGGTGGTGTACCTGGTGCCCACCACCATTCTGGCCCAGCAGCATTACAACACCTTTGCCCAGCGGATGAAGGATTTCCCGGTGCGGGTGGAACTGCTTTCCCGGTTCCGCACCCCGGGGGAGATCAGGAAGTCTGTGGCGGATCTGCAAAAGGGCCTGGTGGACATTGTGATCGGCACCCACCGGGTATTGTCGGAAGATGTGAAATTCAAGGATCTGGGATTGCTGATTATCGACGAGGAACAGCGCTTTGGCGTGGCCCACAAAGAGAAGATCAAGAAACTGAAGGAGAATGTGGATGTGCTGACCCTGACGGCTACCCCCATTCCCCGCACCCTTCACATGAGCCTCATCGGCATCCGGGATATGAGTGTGCTGGAGGAGGCGCCGGACGAGCGGCTGCCCATACAGACTTTTGTCTGCGAGTACAATGAGGAGATGGTTCGGGAGGCCATTGTCCGGGAGATGGGCCGGGGGGGCCAGGTATTCTATGTTTATAACCGGGTAAACAACATTGCGGATATCGCGTCGGGCATTGCGGCGCTGGTGCCGGAGGCTACGGTGGCCTATGCCCACGGGCAGATGAAGGAGCATGAATTGGAGCGGATCATGGTGGACTTCATCGCCGGGGAAATCGACGTGCTGGTGTCCACCACCATCATTGAGACAGGACTGGATATCTCCAATGTTAATACCATGATTATCCACGATTCGGACAATCTGGGCCTGTCCCAACTCTATCAGCTCCGGGGCCGGGTGGGACGTTCCAACAGGACGGCTTACGCCTTTCTGATGTATAAGCGGGACAAAATGCTGAAAGAGGTGGCGGAGAAAAGGCTGGCGGCCATCCGGGAGTTCACGGATCTGGGAAGCGGCTTCAAGATCGCCATGCGGGACCTGGAGATCCGGGGAGCGGGCAATCTGCTGGGGATGCGTCAGCACGGCCATATGGAGGCGGTGGGCTATGACCTGTACTGCAAGATGTTGAATGAGGCGGTACAGCGCAGAAGGGGAATTGCCACTGCGGCGGATTTTGCCACCATTGTGGATCTGGACGTGGACGCGTTTATCCCGCCGGAATATATTGTCAACGAGGTGCAGAAGCTGGATATTTACAAGCGTATTGCGGGTATTGAAAACATTCGGGAGCGGGATGACATGCGGGACGAGCTGCTGGACCGCTTCGGGGAGGTGCCCGTATCCGTGGAAAATCTGCTGCGGATCGCTCTGATCCGGGTGGCGGCCCACAGGCTCTATATGACGGAGCTGAAGGGAAAAAACGAGAGGATTTTATTCACTTTCCGGCCCGATGCGCCCATTGCCCCGGAGCGGATCCCCGGCTTTATGAAGCCCTATGGGGATAAGCTGCGCTTCACGGCCTACGGTAATCCCTTTTTTACCTATAAATATAAGAAGAGCAATGTTATAGAGAAGGACGCCCAGGCCCTGTTGGAGGATACGGAGCAGCTTCTGGTGGCCATGGAGGCGCTGGTGGATGAAAACCTCCTGAACGGAACGTGCTGCCGGGCGCACGAAACGGAGGGGTAACAAAGCGGCGTTTACCTTTACCCCATTATGAAAATGTGCTAAAATGAGTTAACTGGTAAACCGCGACCATATTTTTCACAGGAAAACGGTGGTATAACGGCATCTTTCAGGACATTGTGTCAATTCCTGACCGGACGCTGCAGCGCAGGGCTCTGGATCACAGGACTGTGGGGCGGCGGGACAGATGCGGGATTTGAATTCAGAAAGGCAAGGTATGCATATGAAAAAAGAGTTTGACCTGCTGTCACTGGGGGAGTTGATGCTTCGACTGTCTCCTCCTGACAATGAGAGGATCACCAGAGGGGACACCCTGGGCAAGCAGGCAGGAGGCGCGGAACTGAACGCCATCACCGGCGCGGCCATGCTGGGCCTGCGCTGCGGCATCATCTCCAAGCTGCCGGCCAACGACCTGGGCACCTATATCAAGAATCGTGTCCGTCTCTGCGGCGTCAGCGACGACTACCTGGTCTATGACCAGGACGGGGATGCCCGGCTGGGCGTATATTATTATGAGAGCGGCGCTTATCCCCGCAAGCCCCGGATTGTCTATGACAGAAAAAACACCTCTGTCAACAAACTCACCGTGGCGGACTATGACGACAGCCTATACCGGGCGGCGCGCTGTTTCCACACCAGCGGCATCACTCTGGCCCTGAGTCCTCAGCTGCGGGAGACGGCCATAGAGATGATCCGGCGGTTCAAGGCCCAGGGAACCCTGATCTCCTTTGACGTGAATTTTCGCGGCAATCTGTGGACCGGGCCAGAAGCCAAAGAATGTATCGAGAGTATTCTTCCCTATGTGGATGTATTTTTCTGCTCCGAGGATACGGCGCGTCTGACTTTCCTGAAAGAGGGAAGCGCCAGGGAGATCATGAAGAGCTTCACCCGGGAGTATCCCATCTCCATCGTGGCCTCCACCCAGAGGGTGGTGCATAGTCCCAAGCGTCACACCTTCGGCTCCATTATATACAGCGCGGCGGAGGATACTTACTATGAGGAGCCGCCCTACGCGGACATCGAGGTGGTGGACCGGATCGGCAGCGGCGACGCCTATATCTCCGGGGTACTCTACGGCCTGTTGTCCAGGGAGGGGGACTATCAAAGGGCGCTGCGGTACGGCAATGCCACCGGCGCGCTGAAAAATACCATTCCCGGTGATCTGCTGTCCACGGACCTGAAGGAGATAGACGGTATTATCCGGGAACATCAGTCCACGGGCAGGGTGGCGGAGATGGACCGGTAGCTCTTAAAATTTTATAAAGATATTGCGGACCCGCGTATAATGTGTGATAATGGGAAGAAAGGGTAGCTTTTATTAGAACATGCAAGTGCAATACAGGCCGGTATGGACGAGGTTTGAGGTCAATGAGTGAGAATATGGGCAGCAACACCCTGGGAGAGCAGTTCCGTGACGCTTTGACGGAAGGGCTGAACAGCGGCGATTTTAAAAATTTAAATGAGTTGGTGGGTCAGACGGTGAACAATGCCATCCGCGAGGCAAACTATACCTTTATGGGAGGCAGTCCCGAAGGCACAGAGCGGAATAACCGCCAGAAGGAGCAGATGCGGCAGAACTGGGAAAACTGGAAGGAACAGCACCAGCATTTCAGCGCCAGCTGGAACACCAGAGGTCCGGCGGGGCCGCCTCCCGGCCAGGCGGTTCCCCGGGGCGGCCAGCCGGGTCAGCCGGGACGCGGCCCCTTCGGAGGCCGGGGCGGGGCAGGGGGCAATATGCCCTATGGCCAGCCTGTGCCTGTGCCCGTGAGACGTTCGGGGCCGCTGGTCAGGACTAAACGGGTGGGCAATGTGGCAGGCGTCCTGTACAAAGTGTTCGGCGGCATCGGTATGGGATTGGGAGGGATGATCCTGTTTACCTCTCTGTTGATCTGGGAGGTTCCTTCCATGATGGTGGGGGCGCTGATCATGCTGTTTTTCTTTGGCATGGTCCAGCTTGGCAGTTCCAAGCACCAGCGTTTGAAGCGGGCGGACCGTTACATTCAGCTGTGCGGGAGCAAGATGTATGCTGAGATCGCCCAGCTGGCGGCGGCCACCCAGGCCAGCAAAGGCTGGGTGCTGCGGGATGTGCGGCGGATGCTGCGGCTGGGGATTTTCCCCCAGGGGCATCTGGATGAGCAGGGCACTACCCTGATGCTGAACGATGTGATCTACAGGCAGTATCAGGATGCGGAGCGCTCCCGCCATTTGAGAGAACGGGAGGCTCTTCCTGCTCCCGAGGAGCGTCCATTGACGCCGGGGGAACTGGTGGAAAGGGAGCAGCAGGCCCGCATGCAGGAACTGAACCAGATGGTTGCCGAAGGCATGGAGTGCATTCGCAGGCTGCGGGACATGAACGACGCCATCAAGGGTGAGGTGATCTCTGCCAAACTGTACCGGCTGGAGAACCTGCTTAAAGAGATATTTGACAAAGTGCGGGAATACCCGGACCAGATGACCCAGATGCACAAGCTGATGGATTATTACCTTCCTACCACCCTGAAGCTGGTGGAGGCTTACAAAGAGTTTGACGAGGTCAGTGTGCCCGGGGAGGACATTCTTTCCGCCAAGGACCAGATCGAAAAAACGCTGGATACCATTAACGCAGCGTTCACGGAATTGCTTAACAACCTGTTCCGCAACCGGGTATTTGACGTGACCACCGACGCCCAGGTACTGGAGACCATGCTGGCTCAGGAGGGATTGACCAAAGAGAGCATCAGCAAAGAGTTGGAGTACGCGAAAACAGAGCATTGAGAACCCATGCGGGGCAGGGATTTTGAAAGATTGTGAGCAGGCCGCCGGAGCGGCAGAAGGAGAGAAAGAAAATGAGTGAACTGGATACCATGTTAAAACAGGCGCCGACCCTGACGCTGGAGCCCTTTGCAAAGCCTGAGCAGGAAGTTCCTGCCGTCAGCGGAGCATCCGTGGCTGAGGCGGTTAAGGAGCAGATGAATGTGGAACTGTCTCCCGAGGAACAGAAGATGGTAAATGACTTTGCCGAGCAGATCGACCTGAATAATACCCAGATGATCCTGCAGTATGGCGCGGGAAGCCAGAAGAAAATTGCGGATTTTTCCGAGAATGCCCTGAGCAGTGTGCGCACCAAGGACATGGGGGAGATCGGTCAGCTTCTCACGGACGTTGTGGGTGAACTGCGCTCCTTTGAAGAGGAGGAGGAAGAGAAAGGCTTTTTGGGAATCTTCAAAAAGAGCAGCAACAAGCTGTCCAATATGAAGGCAAAGTATGACAAGGCTGAGGTCAACATCAATAAGGTCTGCAAGGTCATGGAGGAGCACCAGATCACGTTGCTGAAGGACGTGGCCATGCTGGACAAGATGTATGAACTCAACCTGAACTATTTCAAAGAATTGTCCATGTACATACTGGCGGGTAAGAAGAAGCTGGAACAGGCCCGCAATGTGGAACTGGCAGAGCTGGTGGCCAAGGCGGAGCAGAGCGGTCTGCCGGAGGATGCTCAGAAAGCCAAGGATTTCTCCAGCATGTGCGAGCGGTTTGAGAAAAAGCTGTATGATCTGGAACTGACCAGAACCATCTCCCTGCAGATGGCGCCCCAGATTCGCCTGATTCAGAGCAATGACACCACCATGTCTGAGAAGATTCAGTCTACCCTGGTGAATACGATTCCCCTGTGGAAGAGCCAGATGGTTATCGCCATCGGCCTGGATCACTCTGCAGACGCCGCCAGAGCCCAGCGGGAAGTGAGCAACATGACCAATGAACTGCTTCGGAAGAATGCGGAGGCGCTGAAGATTGCCACTGTGGAGACGGCTAAGGAGGCTGAGCGGGGCATTGTAGACATCGAGACATTGACCGCTACCAATCAGACTTTGATCACTACTCTGGACGAGGTGAGGAAGATTCAAGATGAGGGCCGGGCAAAGCGTCAGAGTGCAGAAGCCGAACTGCTGCGGATCGAGACCGAGATGCGCAACAAGCTGCTGGAGATGAGCCGTCAGAACCAGCCGGGAGCGTAAGGCCGCCGCTGGATCCAGGGCAGTATATCCTATACAGACATATAGAAAATGAGACTTCGTGTGAGGTCTCATTTTTGGTAAGGGAATAGCGATCGGCTGTCAGGCATTCTTATTTTTGTATGGCCTCCTGCCGGTAGGCCCAGCGTTTATTAAGCAGATAATTCATGGGAAGCACCAGCACCAGGTTGATACCCTCCGCAAGCAGGCTGCCCAGGATGTCCGCGTCAAGAAAGAGGAATCCCCACTGGCGGAGCAGCTGGACGGCGGGTTCCATATATTTCGCGATATGGAGAAGGTCTATCCAGAGCGCCAGCAGCGCCAGATTGGCCAGAAATCCCCAGAGATAGGCGATAAAGGTTTTGAACAAAACCTTCCACCACACCCGTTTTTCCAGGTCTGCATCTTCCCGGAATACATAGCGGTTGTTCCAATAATACGCGTTAAAAATACTGAGCACGAACCCGGTGGCGCTGGCTGCCAGATAGTGCCCCTTCAGGCAGACGATCACGGCGTATACGGCTTCACTGATAAAAGTATTGGACAGCCCCACCAGACCGAACTTAAAAAACTGTTTCAAATTTTTCCCATGCTCTTTTGCCTTTTCATTTTCACGTCCTGGCATCTTCTTCCTACTTTCGGTAAAACCGTACATATCGGCCATCCTTTACCTGGGTGTAGCCAAATTCTCCTTCAATATACTGCATGATCCAGCTGTCCGGGCTTTCCTTCAATTCCCCGTACCAGCAGTCCACTACAATCACGTTGGGACGCTTTTCCGGGTACAGTTCCCAATAGGTGAGCAGTCTTTCATCATAGGCGGTGGGATCCACAATGGAGTAGTGCGCCACCTCCGCACCGGTCATCATGTAGGGAGTGGTGCCTGCCGAAGTCACCATATTGGTCACGACCAGCACCACGTCATCCTGGCTTACACAGGCTCCAAAGTCCTCATAATTGCTATTGTAGATATAGCAGTTCATATAATCGGAGAGGATCCCTATGGCAGGCCCATGCCGCATAATGTTCTCCGTATCCGGCACCACATTGTAATTCCGGCCCGCCCGGAGCGTGTACCCCTTGCCGAAAATGCTTACCAGGCACAGGCCCACCAGCAGGAAATAAATCCATCCGGCTGAAGCCTTGCCCAAAGCCTCCTGCAGGGCCAGCGACAGCAGTACGGCACAGAACAACACACCCAATACCCCGTGAGGAAGCGCATAAAACATCTCCAGGTCGCTGATATAGACCACCGCCACATAGGAGAGCAGAGTGCCCAGGATGCCCGCCGAAAAATATTTTCCCAGGCGTCCTGCGCGTCTCCTCACGTACAGTCCCGCCAGCAACTGCAGAAGCAAATGCAGCTGATATACCTCATACCCGCTTTTTTTCACGATCCACAGATACAGCTGGATGCATTCTGAGATGAATACTGCTATAACCAGTAACACAGGAAGGCACTGCCGCCGCCCCCATTCCGGATTCTTTTTCCGAACCGGGATCATGACCAGAAGGCTCAGGGCCATGACAGGCAGCAGGAAAGCAAAGCCCCCCAGCAGGTTTGAGAGAATTCCGGGCAGCTTTCTGTGAGTGGCTCCGGAAAGTTCATGGGTCAGGTCAAAGTCCAGCAGAAATCTTACATTGCGCAATAATTCCGTCAGGTCCACATGGCGCAGGACAATACACAGCCACACCAGGGCGCTGAGTGCGCATGCGCCGGTAAAGAGCCCTGCATCCCGCCACTTTTTCTGTTCAGAGGTCCTGTATATATATACCAGAAAAAAGGGAAACAGAATCACGCAGGAGGGATATGCCAGCACTTCCAGAGCCATACAGATTCCTGCGGCAAAGACCAGCCAGGGCCTGTCCGCCTGTTCCCGGTCCCGCGACAGATAGCGCTGTATCAGGAACAGCACTGTCAAGGTGAAGAACCACAACTGCATGTTGGAGAAGTCGGGGATCTGGATGATCTTGGGAACCATATTGAAGTAGATCAGCGCGCAGAGCAGGGCGTATTTTTGATCCAGCAGACGCGTCAGGACCCGGTAGAGGTACAGGCTGATACCCGCCTGGATCAGAGTGGTGCAGATTCTGAGATAGAGCAGGATGCCCGTATAGGTTCCGGTGAGCGTTCGGTACACCCACATCAGCCCCGTGCACAGGAAGGCGGAAGTCTGGTGCGGCTCCCACATTTCTTTGAACAGGGCGTCTCCCCGCAGGATGCGGTAACCCATCATAAGCTGATATTCCTCGTCCATGGTATAGTCGAAAAAGATGAGTTTCAGGGCGGCAAGAGCGCTCCCCGCCATAAGTAGTATAAAGATGCGTTTCCAGCATTTTGATGTCATATTGAGTCCTGCCTGTGTAGTTCCCATATCCCCGGACTGGCGGGGAAGGATGTATCTATTTGAGCTGTGTTTCTCTGGGCGCCTTTCTATCTAAGACGTTTCTGTTTGAGACCTTTCTGCCTGATAATTTTCGAGGGAAGTTTCCCTGGGCGCCACCTCCCGGTCTATGATGAAAGGCGGTCTGGTCCTGGCGGCGTCCAGTGTGCGCCAAAGGTATTCTCCCAGGATTCCCAGCATCAGCAGGATCAGGCCCGACGAGCATAGAACCACACACATCAGGGAGGACCAGCCTGCAATGGGGGTGCCTTTTGAAAAATATTCCACCAGCACACTTATAAACAGCACCGCAGCCCCGATGTTAAAAACTATGCCCACCAGAGACATAAAGCGGATGGGGACATAGGAAAAACTCATCATGGAATCCATCACCAGCTTGAACTTCTTGGCAAAAGTCCACCGGGATTCTCCCTTTTCTCTGTCTTTTCTGTCAAAATACACCATGTCTGTCTGAAAGCCGGCCCACAGTACCTGGAGGGTCAGGCTGGAATTCTTTTCGTCCAGCCGTTCCAGTACCTGGATCACCTGTCGGTCAATCAGGTAACAGTCACAGCCTCCGGCAGGCATATTTTTATTAACGAACTTTCGGACCAGACTGTAGTATAGATTGGCAAAAAAAACTTTTACCCGGTTTTCGTCCCGGGATCTTCGAACTGCCAGTACTACCTTATTGCCTTTCTTCCAGCTATTGTACATCTCCAGAATAAGTTCGGAATCCTCCTGCAGGTCTGCCTGCTTGGTCACGGCGCAGTCTCCAGTGCACACAGACAGACCCGCCAGAAGCGCCGCGTGTTCACCAAAATTCCGGGACAGCTTTACCAGCCGCACATGGCTGTCCAGATCCCGGATCTGGTTCATAATCTCCCAGGAGCGATCCTGGGAGCCATCGTCTACCAGGACGATCTCATATGCTTCCAGCTTGTCCAGGATTTTTGTCTGCATGTCCTCATACAGATCCATCAAAGTGTCCTCGTTAAAATAGACCGGAACCACAATGGAAAGTTTACTCATGGGCCCTTCCCTCCATTTTTTCAAGTTCTGTCAGGTATTCCTGATAATCCCTGATATATTCTGCCCCGTCATAATGCCTGCTGGCCAGCACCAGCAGCACGGAATCCGGTGAAAAATCATACATATCCTTCCACACCATGGGAGAAAGATACAGGCCCATTCGGGGACGGTTCAGTTCAATCACAAGGGATTCCCGGCCATTATCCACCCTGACCTTACTGGTGCCCGATACATTCACCAGCAAAAACTCCGTCTCCCGGTTGGCGTGCTGTCCCCGCATTACTTTTGCATCCGAACCATAGATATAAAAAACCCTCCTGATGGTAAAGGGGATATCCGTTCCGTCTCCCTCGATCACCACCAGATTGCCCCGCTCATCGCCCAAATCCACAAATTCTATTATTTTATACTGCTTTTCCAGCTTCATGTATTCCTCGTTCCCACAGATATCCCAGGACTGGTGTGCTGTCTGTATTATATTCAGGCAAACCTCCTTGCCTGATTTCCCATCGGACTGTGTTACCGCCGGTCAAGGAGGCCATCGCATTGTCTCCCTCCTGCGTCATTTGACTGAGAATAAACGTGTCAGCCAAATGATTCTGCCTTTATCCCGGAAAGGCGTTCAGCGCCTCTATTACAAATGACTGTTCCTCCTGGGTCATTCCGTTATAGAGGGGGAGGGACAATACAGTGTCTGCGTATTCCTCGGCAAGGGGATAATCTCCTCTACCATGTCCCAGACCGGCATAGGCTTCCGACAGATGGGGTGGTATGGGGTAATGAATGATAGTACCGATGCCCTGCCGTTCCAGATAATGCATCAGCTTTTCCCGCTCCTTCGTGCGGATTACATATTGATGCCACACACTCTCACAGCCCGGCCTTACCTGGGGCAGAAGCAATTTCCGGTTCTGCAGTTCCTGAGAATAGCGGCAGGCCAGCCTCCTTCTTTCTTCCGTCAGTTCAGGCAGATGCTTCAAACGGATGCGCAACAGCCCCGCCTGTAATTCATCCAGCCGGGAATTGGCTCCTACCACTTTGTTGTAATAGCGTTTTTCGCTGCCGTAATTGCGGTATATGCGCATTTTGTCGGCAAGTCTTTTATCATCGGTGACGATGGCCCCGGCATCGCCGAAGGCTCCCAGATTTTTGGAAGGATAGAAGGAAAAACAGCCTATATCCCCGAAAGTGCCTGTCATCCTGTCCTGAAAGCAGGCCCCGTGGGACTGGGCGCAGTCCTCCACCAGACGCAGTCCATGTCTTTTGCAGACTTGCAGGATATTTCCCATGTCTGCGGACTGTCCGTACAAATGTACCACCAGAATGGCCTTTGTCCGCTTCGTTACAAGTCCTTCCAGCTGTGAGGCATCCATATTGTAAAAAGCATCCGGCTCCACGAATACAGGGGTGGCCCCGTTGATGGTGATACCCATCACGCTTGCGATATAGGTGTTGGCCTGCACGATCACTTCGTCGCCGCTGCCGATGCCCAGAACTTTGAAAGCCAGCCACAGGGCGTCCAGACCGCTGGCTAAACCCACACAGTGCCTGGAACCTGTGTAAGCCGCAAACTCCTGTTCAAAGCCTTCCACCTCCGGACCCAACACATACCATCCCGAACGCAGCACTTCCAGGGCCTTGGCCTCCAATTCTTCCTGATATAGATAGAAAGCCCGATCCAGCCGATTGGGCATGATTTTCCCGGCCATATTGGCGCCTCCTATTGCGCTTTTAAAGACAATAATAGCACAATTAGCGTGTGTTTACAACAAAGAATTCATAAAAAGACCATCGGAAATCATAGAATCAGTCGTTCCAAGCGGGCTCCCAGACAACTCAGCAGTTCATTGGTGATGGTGCCGCAGGCATCGGCCAGGTCGGCGGCGGAGATGCTTTCCCGGCCGTCCCGTCCGATCAGGGTGACGATCTCCCCGGGCCGGGTGTGAGGAAGGGCAGTCACATCCACCAGAAGCTGATCCATGCAGATCCTGCCGATGATGGGGGCGCGCTGTCCGTGGAGCAGCACGCAGCCTTTGCCCTCCGAGAGGCTGCGGGGCAGGCCGTCTGCATAGCCGATGGTGACGGTGGCGATAGAGGCAACCCGGGCAGCGGTATAAGCCATATCGTATCCGGCGGATTCCCCCTGGGAAAGCCGGCGCACAGAGGCAACCCGGGCACGCAGGGAGAGTACCGGGCGCAACTGTTCCCCGTAGACGCAGGTATCGGAGGCATTGCTCAACAGCCCGTACA
>JAAWKU010000059.1 GCA_022797535.1 Lachnospiraceae bacterium
CCATCCAGGAACCCCCACAGGCGATAATCTTATTAAAGTCCAGATAAGAAGTCAGATTTTTGGCGCTGATGCCGCCGGTGGGCATGAATTTCATATTCACATAGGGCGCCGCCATGGCCTTGATCTTGGCCAGGCCGCCGGACTGCTCCGCCGGGAAGAATTTTACCACGTCCAGGCCCAGTTCTATGGCCTGCTCTATATCGGAAGGACTGGAAGTGCCGGGGGTTATGGGCACGTTCTTGTCCAGGCAGTACCGCACGGTCCTGGGATTCAGGCCGGGACTTACGATAAACTGAGCGCCTGCCTCCACAGCTGCGTCCACCTGGGCTGCGTTCAGCACTGTGCCTGCGCCCACACACATCTCCGGAAAATTCTCCGTCATGGCCTTGATGGCGGCGGCGGCGGCATCCGTGCGGAACGTCACCTCCGCGCAGGGCAGGCCGCCCGCGCACAATGCCCTGGCCAGGGGAACCGCGTCCTCCGCCCTGTCGATCTTTACCACCGGCACAATGCCGATCTTGCTGAGTTTCTCTAAAACAGCGTTCATGTTTTTACCTCTTTCCCGCACAATCGGTGTCTGGCTTCAAAGCTACTCCCGTTATGCTTGTTTTCTTGCAATTTTCATCAATTATTCAATTTGAAAGCCCTTCTTCCAGGCTTTCTTTTTCCCTGCATAACGCAGGCTTTTCCTCATGTAATGATTTATGCCAGAATCTCTCTCACACAGGCCGCCAGCTGATCGCACCTGCAGTTTGCGAAGAAATACTCCTGGAACTTCCCGCCGGAAAGCGCGCCCCTTATCAATTCCCGGTCCAGCCTGCCCAGGATGGTGACCAGATCCACATGGGTGATCTCCTTCACAGCATCCAGAATTTTCTTGTTGCGCTGTTCCGGTTCCACCCGCTCTTTGGGATAGCCGCCGCCCCCGGGGGCGCAGAACAGTTTTTCAAAAATGTACTCCAGATTCAGTTCACCGCCCCAGCCAAAATTCTCCGCAAAAGGCAGGGCCACGCAGTTGCCGTCATTCACCTGGGAGAACAGATAGGCGTCCAGCGGGCTCTCGATATGGCCGCACAGCACTTTGGGGAAGGAATTGCAGGCCAGCATGGCTCCTTCGCCGGTGCCGCAGCCGGTGATCACATAGTCCGCCGCGCCGCTGTTCAAAAGCACTGCCGCCAGAATTCCGTTCTGTACATAAGTCAGGGAATTGGGATCCTCTCCGCCGTACATGCCATAATTATACACCTCATGGCCCATGGGTTCCACTACTTTTTTTAATGTATTATAAATCATTTCGTTTTTGGTTGCCTGACTGTTCTCGTTGATCAAAGCTATTTTCATGAGTTTTCTCTCCTATATATATAGTTCCGCATATTCCCAAAAAATACCCGCTTACTCGGGCTGCTTGCCGATATAGGCCAGGATGCCGCCGTCCACGTACAGGATATGACCGTTCACCGCATTGGATGCCTCGGAAGCCAGGAACACGGCGGGACCGGTAAGTTCCTCGGCCTTCAGCCATCTGTTGGCAGGGGTTTTGGCGCAGATAAACTGATCGAAAGGATGTCTGCTGCCGTCCGGCTGCACCTCCCGCAGAGGCGCCGTCTGAGGGGTCTCGATATAGCCGGGCCCAAGGCCGTTGCACTGGATGTTGTACTGGCCGTACTCGGAGCAGATATTCCTGGTGAGCATCTTCAGACCTCCCTTGGCGGAGGCATACGCGGACACGGTCTCCCGTCCCAGTTCGGACATCATGGAGCAGATGTTGATGATCTTGCCATGGCCCTTCTTGATCATGGAAGGAATAACTGCCTTGGAAACGATAAAGGGAGCGTTCAGATCCACGTCGATAACCTGGCGGAACTGCTCCGCAGTCATCTCGGTCATGGGAATGCGCTTGATGATCCCTGCGTTGTTCACCAGGATATCAATGACGCCCACCTCCGCCTCGATGCGGGCCACCATGGCGTTCACGGCTTCCTCATTGGTCACGTCGCACACATAGCCGTGGGCCTTGATACCCTTCTCCGCATAGGCCGCCAGCCCCTTGTCCACCAGCTCCTGCTTGATGTCATTGAAGCAGATGGTCGCGCCTGCCTCCGCATAGGCGGAAGCGATGGCAAAGCCAATACCATAGGATGCCCCCGTTACCAGTGCCACTTTGCCTTCCAGGCTGAAATTTGTAAATTCGCTCATGCTTTTTTTCTCCTTTTAATATTATATTTTACGCATATCTCCCGTAAATCCGCAGCACCGGCAGCCGTATTTGCCTGTCCCCTGAGGCGGCCCTGATGGGGCGGCGCATCTTTTGGAAATATGCAGTTCCTGTTGACTGTTCCCTTTCATTAAATATCTAAGCATTATAACCCTGAATCCCGCCTGTATTACCGCAGATCCCGGTTGGCCACGCTGTCCATATCGTCAAAGTCCTGATTTTCTCCCACCATACCCCAGATAAAAGTGTATGCCCTGGAGCCGCACCCGGAATGGATGGACCAGCTGGGGGAAATCACCGCCTCCTCATTGCGCATCACGATATGGCGGGTCTCCTGGGGCTCGCCCATATAATGCATCACGAAGGCGTCCTCCGGCATCTCGAAATACAGATACACTTCCATCCGTCTGTCATGGGTATGACAGGGCATGGTGTTCCACACGCTGCCGGGCTCCAGCCTGGTCATGCCCATCTCCAGCTGACAACTCTCCACCTGGCCGGGCAGGATATACTTGCAGATCACCCTGTGGTTGGCGTCCTCCAGACAGCCCAGTTCCACCTTGTTCTCCTCTTTCACAATAACCACGCCCTCCTCCGGAGCCCCCTCGGGCCTGATCAGCACGGTGGGACAGACGCGGTGGGCCGGAGCGGAATTCAGGTAGAACCTGGCAGGCTGCGCTCCATCCTGGCTGGCAAATACGATATCTCTGGACCCCATGCCGATGTACATGGCTTCCTTGAAACCAACCTCATACGCCCTGCCGTCCACGGTAATCGTCCCGGCCCCGCCGATATTGATCACCCCCAGCTCTCTTCTCTGGCAGAAATATTCTGCCCTGAGTTCCTCCCCCGCAGTCAGGGTAAGGGGCTCCACAGGCACCGCCGCTCCGGTGATAATCCTGTCAATGTGGCTGTACACCAGCTTAATCTGTCCGGGAACGAAAAGATTCTGAATCAGAAACTCCTCTCTCAGACGATCCGTCGTAAAATGTTTTACATCTTTTGGGGATACTGCTGTTCTCAGTTCCACGCTACGCCTCACTTTCTCCGGCTCCCTGGCAGGATGGCCGCGCATTGCCATTGTCCCGCCGGTACGGTCCTTCACCGCAATCCCGCAAATCTGCCTCGTCTGCAAAAACTGCTTCCGGCCCGGTTTTTTATCCAGCCTAACGACACGTTTACATTTCGTCAAATGACCTGCCTGAAAGTAGACGTGTCGGCACACCGCTCCGCCAGGACGCCAGTCACACCTGGTTACTTTCTGCAAATATAGATATTTTCTATATGTAAGCGCTTACATTATAACATATGCCACCAGCGATTTCAAACAGATTTTTTCATTTTTTTCCGTTACTTTTTTAACAGAGCAATTTATCATTTCTTTTTCCCGGAAAACGGTTTATAATGAAAACACACCATCAATCCAAGGAGGTCTGTTATGAAAAGCAAAAATGATTTCGCCCCCACCCCGCCCATGGGCTGGAACAGCTATGACTACTACGACACCACCGTGAACGAGGAACAGGTGAAAGCCAACGCCGACTATATGGCAGCCCATCTGAAGAAACACGGCTGGGAATACATCGTGATAGATATCGAATGGTACGCCATCGGCGCAGGGAGCCGCCGGGACGAGCATCAGTACATACCCTTCGCGGAGGTGGCCATGGACGAATACTCCCGCCTGCTGCCGGATCCCGCCCGTTTCCCTTCCTCTGTGAACGGTGCAGGTTTCAGGCCTTTGGCCGACCACATCCATGACCTGGGGCTGAAGTTCGGCCTCCATATTATGAGGGGCATCCCCCGCATCGCAGCCCATCACCACTGCGCCATAAAGGGCACGGAAGTAACTGCGGACGACGTGGCCATCGCCTCCTCCGTCTGCCCCTGGAACCCGGACATGTACGGCGTGAAGGATACCCCGGCGGGACAGGCTTACTATGACTCTCTGCTGGAATTGTATGCCTCCTGGGGCGTGGATTTCATCAAGTGTGACGATATCTGCCGCTATGACCAGCCCTCCAGCAAAGACGAGATTCGTATGCTGTCCACGGCCATCAAACGCTGCGGCCGTCCCATCGTGCTGTCCCTGTCCCCCGGGCCGGCCATCATAGACCAGGCCTGGTATTACGAGACCCACGCCAACATGTGGCGGATCACCGATGATTTCTGGGACAATTTCGATCTGCTGAAAAATATGTTCTACCGCTGTGAGCTGTGGCAGGAGCATGTGTCCCCAGGCTGTTATCCCGACTGCGACATGCTGCCCATTGGCCGGCTTGGCAAGGGATTCGGGCATGAGCGGCCCTCCAACTTTACCCTGGATGAGGCCCGCACCATGATGACCCTGTGGTGTCTGTTTGGCTCCCCTCTGATGATCGGCGCGGAATTAACGCTGTTGGACGATACCACCCTGTCCCTGCTGACCAACGACGAAGTCCTGGCCATGCTGCCTCCCTCCGTGAAGCCCCGCCAGCTCTGCCGGGACAAGCAGAAAGCCATCTGGCGGGCAGACGACCCGGCGGCGGATACCCATTATGTGGCGCTGTTCAATCTGGGGGAGGAGCAGCAAGTGTTATCCGTGTCCCTGGAAGATCTGGGATACGGGGAGAAGGTTACCCTGAAGGAGTTGTGGACCAGGGAAACCCTTTCGGCGGACTCCCTGATCTCCGCTACCGTAGCTCCTCACGCCTGCGTGGTATACGCAATCAGTTAAAGAAACCGCCGCTGCCGTGAGGACCATACCACTGCCTCACGCCTGTGCGGTATCCCCAGTCAGTAAAGTTCCCGGTAACATCTGGTTCCGGCTCTGTCATTTGGGGAAAAGAAAGGGAGAGGGGACTGTCACTTTCAGACAACCCTCTCCCCTCTCTATAATCACCGGCTTGTAAACAGGCAGTGCCTTTCGGCGGCTCCTCCCTATTTTCGGTTCTTCCTCTTCCTTCCCCGCAAAAGATCCGCATACCACAGTACAATCTCGGCGATCCGGGACAGTTCCGCCTCCTTGCCGCTCTCCCGCCATACCTCCTTGTAAGCCATAAACCATTTTTCCAGCCCTGCCGCAAGAACGAAATCCACATCCCCCCGCGCCGGAGCTTCCTCAGAGACGGTTTCCCCGGTCTCAAGCGGCGGTTTTCCCGTGAGTGCAGTCTGAAGCCACCCGCCCACATGATTCCACAGATCCATTCCCTCCGCCACCATATCCAGATCCTGCATCAGGCCCCTCCTGGAGCTGTCCATCCCTGCCGCCGTCCGCCCCAGTTCCAGGCGCACCGTCTGTATCTTTTCCCCGGTCTTATCTATCTCTGTCCCCGAAAGCCTCTGGTTTCCCGGGATTTTTCCTATGGAGAATTCCACCTCTGGCTCTCCCAGCGCTGCAGCCTCATAGTACATCACCGCGTCATGCCAGCCAAAGCGGCTGCAGGCGGCAAGCTCCTCCATCAGTTCCACCAGGCGCCCGCTGCAGTCCCTGTACTCAAGAGCGGAAATCTGCCGGTTCATCTCCCCTTTGGGTATATCCTCCCCGTTCCAGGAGAAGGCCGCGCCATAGATCATGCCCACCGTGGAATGGGCCGGATGATTGATATGCCCAAAATCACCCCAGTCCGTATTCAGCACGCCCTCCGCGTGATACTTGCGGGCATAACCACACATCCTGACAATGTTCTGATAGCTGTCGCCGATCAGGTTGATCCACTGGTTCCAGCCGCCCACTCCCGGGCAGAGATATTGCCGGATCCCGGCTTCCGCCATTCTGCGGCTCTCTTCCTCCCGCTGCTCCGGCGCATATCCCCAGGTAAGACAGATCGTCTCTTCGGGCAGTTCCCGGGCCAGTCCAGGTTCACCGCAGATCACGTCTCCCCAGAACATGGGCTTTTTCCCATGTTGTACCAGAAAATCGCACAGCTCTTTCAGGTAGTCCACATAAATCCTGTGGATTCCCTTCTCCTCAGCCAGTTCCCGGGACTTGCCTTTTCCCAGGTCAAAGGTCTCGTCCGCGCATAGATTGAACCGGTCCGAGCGAAAGAGAGACATGTACTCTTCCAGCATCTTTTTGATAAATGGAAGCGCCTTTCCTTCCGACACATTCACGGTGTGATGCCGCATACGGTCCAGGAAGGAAAAGGGCTGGGAGGCGGTATCTGAAAGTTCGCACAGATCCTCATGACTTTTGGTGGAAAGCAACATATACAGATGCCCGAAGCTGGACAGGGAAGGCACCAGGTCAATATGCCTCCGGGCGCAGTAATCGTCCAGTTCCATGATCTCCTCCGCCGTCAGAGGGGTGGTATCCCTCCACATCTCTGACAGATCCCGGAACAGATAGGTGTGCTCCACATACAGTTGGAACTCGTTCAGTTTGTACCGGCAGAGCCTGTCGGCAATGCGCTTTAACTCCTCCAGCTTCAATACCCGCCCTCTGGCCTGGTCCAGATAGTAGCCCCGCCGGGGAATCTGAGGATAATCCCTGACTGTCGCCGCCGGGAGCAGGGCCCCGTTCTGTTCCACCATCTGGCACAGGGTCTGCACTCCATACAGCAGACCGGCCCCGTCGCCTCCCGCAACCCGTACCTCCTCCGGGCTGATTGTGAGACAGTACTCCTGCTCCCGCAGTTCCTCATCCAGTTCCAGGGCAATATCCCCTTTGCGGGCCTGCCCTCCCGCCATATGAAGGTTCAGTCCTGCCCACTGCTTTACACAGTCCCTGAGCAGCTTCGCGGGAAATGCTTCCGTCCCCTTTCCGCACACTATCGTTGTGTCGAAGGTACACAGAAAGATGCCTTCCCCTCTGTGTATCTCCTGTGGTCTTGGAATAATCATCCGATTTACCTCTTTTCTTTTTTTATACTGCTTATTATACCACTTTTACCGTCACCACTTCATAGGGTTTACAGATCACTGTCACCCGGTTCCCGGTCACAGGCGCTTCCTCCTGAATCTCCTCCAGCAGATTGCAGATATACGCCCTGGTGAAGGCCCTGTTCACCGTAAGTTCCACCTTTGTCAGCGCGTTATCCGACTCATACATCCGCAGGATCACGCCCTGTCCATCCTCCGCCTTTTTCACGGTCTCCAGAATCACGTTCTCCCGGTTGACCTCCGCCAGGGAGAACGCCCTCCCCGGCTGGCCGCCCCTGACGGCTAAGACGGGCTGATTCAGCCGGTACGCCTCCCCCACCGTCCCGGCCTGCCGCCAGCCCTCCCCATGGGGATACAGGGAGTAAGTGAAAAAATGTTCCTCCTGGTCGGTGACAGGATTGGGCTCAATCCCAGACTTGATCAGTGAAAGCCCTATGTTTCCGTCCCTCACGGAATGCCCGTATTTGCAGTCGTTGAGCAGGCTGACCCCATAGTGCCCCTCGGACAGGTCGATCCATTTCTGCCCGCAGCTCTCGAATCTGGCCTTGTCCCAGCTGGTATTGGTGTGAACTTTCCGGGTCAGGTTGCCAAACTGTATATCAAAGGTCGCTTCATCCGTATGTACTGCCAGGGGGAAATGCACCTTCAAAAGGTGTTGGTG
Organism: Lachnospiraceae bacterium; assembly: GCA_022797535.1. Lineage (GTDB taxonomy): Bacteria > Bacillota > Clostridia > Lachnospirales > Lachnospiraceae > Acetatifactor. The sequence continues at coordinate 7,737 of JAAWKU010000059.1, forward strand.
CTCCTTCCAGTCCACCCAGGTGTCAAAATCAATGCGCCGGATGTCCCGGTAGAAATGAATCTTCTGGCAGATGCGGGAATTGCTGATCCGACGTTCCAGTTCCAGTGTGGCCCGCACCGGGCCCAGTTCGGTCCACTCCATCCGCTCCAGATTCTCCGCATCCCAATATTTTTCCGTATAGTATATGTCTATGTCCCAGTTGTCATAATAGATGGGCTTATCCTCATACATGCGCATAAGATTTGCCCTTCCGCCCTGCCGGATCACCTGGCGCTGGTTTTCCTTATCATAGATGTCTGTAAGCATTCCCTGCCCGTCCAGCCAGACGATGTAAAAGGGGGTTTCCAGGCACTGCCGGTCTCTCAGAACAAAGGCTCCCAGTTCTCTGACTCTGCCGCAGGCTTCAAAGGTCCTGAACCCCTTGGGCGGCAATCCCTCCACATACACGATTCCCCCCTCCGGGGTATCCTGCACAGGATACACTTTTCCATCGCTGTCCCGCAGAGCCTCCATATGCATACCCTCCAGCTTCACCACATCTCCCCTGGCTTTGCCGGTGGTATTGAAAAGAGTAATCCCCTCACCCTCCCCTGTCAGCGCGCGCATCCGCTCCTCCATAAGTCCCGCAATCTCTGCCGAGATCCAGGCGTATTCCCTCTTTGTGACCTCATACACCTCATGGATGGAAGAGCCGGGCAAAATATCGTGGAACTGATTCAGCAGGACCTTTTTCCACAGAGTCTCCAGCTCCTCCCGGGGATACTCCATCCTTTCTTCCGCCATCACCCCCAGAAGTTCCAGATCCATAAGGCCCAGTTCCGCCTTGCGGTTGGAACGCTTGTTCCTGGCCATGGATGTCAGCGTACCCCGGTGATACTCAAAATACAACTCCCCTTCCCACACGGGAAGCCTGGGATGGTCCTTCACCCGCTGCTCCAGTTCCTCAAAATATGTGCCCGCAAACGCCTGGCGTACCTGGGGAATCCCCTTGACGCCCTTCTCCATGCGCTGGGAAGTCTCCAGCATTTCCCGGGTGGGTCCGCCGCCTCCATCGCCATACCCATAGGACACCAGAATATCATTGTTGATATATTTGTTCTGATACCGTTTCCATCCTCCCATGATGGCGTCAGGATGCAGGATGCCGTTGTATGTGGTAAAAAAATCCGTCTCGGGCTGTCCCACCCCCAGGGTGGTGATCAGGTGAGTCAGGACCTCCGTGCCATCAATGCCCCGCCAGAGCATGGTATCACAGGGGATTTTATTGAACTGGTTCCAGGCCAGCTTTGTGGTCATAAAGTAATCAATCCCGCATTTTTTCATTATCTGAGGCAGCGCTCCCGAATATCCGAACACATCCGGCAGCCACAGCACCCGGTTGTCCACGCCGAATTCCTCTTTAAAAAACCGTTTACCGTACAGAAACTGGCGGACCAGGGATTCGCCCGAGGTCAGGTTGCAATCCGCCTCCACCCACATACCGCCTTCCGGCTCCCAGCGTTTCTCCGCCACCCTCTGCCGCAGTCTCTCATAGAGCTCGGGATATCTCTCCTTCAGAAACAGATACAGTTGGGGCTGGCTGGACATAAAGCGATAGCCCGGGTATTCCTCCATGAGTTTTAAAACGGTGGCAAAGCTCCTGCCCACCTTTTCCCGGGTCTGCTCCACGGTCCACCACCAGGCTACGTCAATATGGGTATGGCCGATGCAGGTGGCCACCACCTCCCGCCACCCCGCCATGTCCGTATACAGAGTCTTTTCAATATATTGTTCCGCCTCCTCCAGAGAAGCGTAAAACGCCTGGGAGTAGGGAGTACGCAGATCCAGGTAATTGACGGCGTGGTTCAGCGCCTCCTCTATCTCCTTCCTGTTTCGGTCCTCCTTCTCCATGCGGGGCAGCGCGGACAACGGTACCCAGAGATCATAGTAAAGTTTCTCTATGGCCGCGTCCACCTCGCAGATATCCACCTTCAGGGTGAACTCGTCGTGGAGGATTCCCGTGTAGGACTGCAGGTCCAACAGCCAGTTTTCCCCGGCCCTGGCCTTTGGATCCAGCAGCACATCCCTGTGATTCATGTCGATCCCCTGGGTTGCCTCCCCGTTTACAAAGAGCAGAAACTGGGGATTCTTACTGTCGTCCCACTCGTCAATCTGGGTGCGGACATGCATCCACATCCGCTTTCCGTCCAATTCCTTCGGAACGGTGAATTCCGCCCGGAACCAGTAGTGCCGGTCCGGGCCGTACCAGCGCATGGTGTGAGCGTCAAACTCCCCCCACCTGCGGCTGTCGGCCTCCGCGTCCCCGGGATGTACAAAATTTCCTTCCTTATATTGGAATCTGGTGATGGGGAATTTCTGTTTCACCTTCAGCTTCTTCAGTTCCTCGCAGATCCCCATAACCCGCTTGTCCAAAAAATCCATCTCTTTTTCCTTTCTTAATTTAAGTTCCGTATATTCCCTACCAGCACACCTTCCCCATGATCAATCCACGACCGCCAGCGGCCGCGCATTGATCAGTGCACTGTACGGGAATATACTGTTTTTTAGTTCCGTATATTCCCTACCGATTTCGTTTTTACAGGGAATGTTCTTTCACGAAGCCGATCAGTTCCTCCGCCGTGGTGAACGCAAGCCCCGTGACCGTGTCGGCGCATCCGTAATAGAGGGCGATTCGTCCCGTGTCTCCGTCCGCCAGCGCCGCACAGGGAAATACCACATTGGGCACATCCCCCACGCACTCGTACAGCTCATGAGGGGCAAGAATATAATCTCTGGTCCGATACAGTACCTTCCAGGGCTGTTCCAGGTCCAGCAGGGCCGCCCCCATACGGTATACAAAACCGTTACAGGTGGTGATCACGCCATGATAGATCAGCAGCCATCCCTGGTCCGTTTCAATGGGGATGGGCCCTGGTCCCACCTTGGTGCTCTGCCATGCGGAAAGATCCCCTTGGACCGGGCTCATCACATGATGATGCCTTCCCCAGAACTCCATATCTCTGCTCTGGCTGATAAAAATGTCCCCAAAGGGGGTGTGGCCATTGTCGCTGGGACGACTGAGCATAAGGTACATGCCGCCGATTTTCCGGGGAAACAGCACCCCGTTCCGATTGCAGGGCAGAAACGCGTTCTCCAACTGCACAAATGTTTTAAAATCAAAGGTGTACGCCACGCCGATGGTGGGACCATGATACCCATTGCACCATGTAATGTAATAGCGGTCTTCCAGAAAACAAACCCTGGGATCATAGCGGTATTCCCTTACAAATCCTGTCCCGTCTCCATGGGTTTTTCCCTGCTCCTCCATACCGGCATCCATACCGGCAGCGGCTTCTCCAATCCTTTGCCTGCGGGAGCCGGCGTCCTCTCTCACAAACTGTATGGGCGTATCCTCGATGGTCCAGTGGATGCCGTCGCTGCTCCTGCCCACAAAAATATCCATGCTGATGGAAAAGCTGTCACAACGGAAAATTCCGGCGAAGCCTCCCTCAAAAGGCACCACGGCGCTGTTAAAGACACTGTTGGATACCCTGTTTCCTTCTCTCCCGATTATGGGGTTTCCCCAATATCTCCAGACCGGCCTCTTACAGCCCTCCGGCTTATCCTCCCAGGGAATATGGGGCAATGCCCCTCCTATTATTCTGCTCATCCCATCCTCCTGCTTCAGTTCCGCATATATGCCCTATTATACCACAAACCCTCTGCGTGCGCACCAGGCCGGGCCCGGAAAATGCGCACGGGCGAAAGGGCCATGAAAATGTATGTATCCCTGTCTCTTCACGGCCCCTCGCTGGTCTAACCCTTATTTATCAGAAGATTCCTTAAAAAGCGTCGTCAATCTGCCTCTGCGCCTCGGCTGCAATCTCGTCAAAGCCCGCCGCGCGCATCTCCTTCATCATAGCTGTGATCGTGGTTTCCGGATCCACGGTGCCCGTCATCAGCTCGGGACGGTAGCGGAGCCAGATTTCATTGCAGGAAGAGATCTGATCTCTCACATTCTCCATGTCGAAAGCGAAGCCCAGAACGGGGGAAGGCTTGGCCTGCTCGTTCAGAGCTCTGACCTCATCCCACTGGTTGTAATCCTCCTCGTCCGTCATGGTAATATTGAAGAACGTGCCCTGAGTATATCCTGCCATGGGCCATACCTTGTCCTTGTCCACATGCACCCTTCCGTCTTCAGTGTAGGTGAAGTTGTCGCCTTCCAGACCGAAACGCAGGGCGTCTCTCACATAGGAATCCGTGTTTACCAGCTGCAGTAACTGGAGCGCCTTGTCAGGATGCGCGCTGGAAGCGGATATACAGTTGATGGAACCCAGCACGGTATCGTTGGATAGCACGGTGTCACCGATCTGGACAGCCACGGCCTCCACGCCCATGTTGGGACCCCAGGTGGTCTTGGCCGCATAGGGCCAGCCCTGGGCTATAAAACAGGCGCGGTAATTGGGATTCTCCCCCAGTGTGGCCGCATCCTTGTTAATGATGCCGGACTGATACCACTGCCGGATCACATGCAACTCGTCCAGGATATCCTTCTGCTCAAACACAGCCACGACTTTACGCTCCGCGTCGTCATAACTCACGCCGAGAGCGGGAAGCCCGGTTCCGATATTGTCATACCTGCTCCCGTGTATGGCGTCCAACCCTATATAAGTCAGGATAAAGGGAGTAATATTCTCTCCTTCTTTCAGCTTTGTGAGCGCCTCGGTGGCGTCGGCAAGGGTATGGATATTGTTGTAGTCAATGTCGTACTGGTCAGCCAGTTCCTTGTCCCACACAAAGTACTGCGTGGAAGAACTGTCCTTGTAGGTGGGTACGCCGTAAATCCTGCCGCCGATGGCAGTGGCCCCCCAGTAGTCCTCGGGAATGAACTCGTACAGTTCAGGGGAAGCGGTTTTCACCAGGTCCGTAATATCCGCAAACGCGCCGATGTTTACATCGTTGCTGTAGGTTCCCAGATTGGTGAACATAATGTCATAGGGCTCGTTGGTGCTGACTATGGTATTTCTCCTGCTGTCCCAGTCAGACCAGGAGATCACCTGCACATCCAGATGGACGCCGATCTTCTCCTCCAGGTAAGCGTCCAGATTCGCCTTCCAGGCATCATAGTTGTCGGGCATCCCATTTCCCACCGAATACCAGACCAGATCCACGATCTCCTGAGAATCGGATGAGGGAGCCTGCTCCTGGGTATTCTCCTGGGACGCGCTCTCCCGGGGCTCGCTCCCGGGGGTGTCAGTGCCGGTGGCCCCCGGCGTCTTGGGGCTGCTGCCGCATCCGGCCAGCACTGTACATGTGAGCGCCGTCATGGCTAATAAAGATACTGTTTTCTTTAAATAATCCTTCTTCATTTTTTCCTCCTTTTATCTTGGTTGATATGATAAAGCGGCCGGTACCTGCCGCTTATATCCTTCTGTTATCCTTTCACCGCTCCCACCGTAAGTCCGGAGATGAAATATTTCTGGAAAAAGGGGTAGACGCAGGCTATGGGAACCGCCACCACCACCGCGATGGCCATGCGGACGCCCTCTGTGGGCATGGCCCTCTGGTAGGCCTGCAGGCTCAGGCCCGCCGTGGGGTTTTTCGTGAGAAATTCCATGTTCCTCTGCATATTGTTAAGCAGCGCCTGCAAGGAATACAGGTTGTTGTCGGAAATATACAGGGAGGACTGAAACCAGTCATTCCAGTATCCGAACGCCAGGAACAACCCGATGGTGGCCAGCACAGGCTTGGAGATGGGAAGCACGATCCTGGTAAAGATCTGCAGTTGGGAGGCCCCGTCTATCTTGGCCGACTCTATAATGGAATCCGGAATGGTACTCTGGAAAAAAGTCCTGCTGATGACCACATTGAACGAGGACACACAGAGGGGTAAAATAAGGGCCCATATGGTATCGCTCAGACGCAGCATCTGGCTCACCACCACATAGTTGGCCACCATGCCGCCGCTGAAAATCATGGGGATGAACACCAGCATGGTAAACGCCCCCCGCAGCTTATAACCCGGTCTGGACAGCACATATCCCATGGTGGTGGTCAGCGCCACGCCGATGAGGGTTCCCAGCGCCGTCACCTCCACGGACACCAGCAGCGCCCGCAGGATCGTCTTGCGCTCTCCCCACAGAAAACGGTACGCGGATCCGGAAAACTCCCTGGGGATCAGCTGATATCCGTATGCGGCGATGGATTTCTCCGAGGTGATGGATATCATAAATACAAAGATAATGGGGATAAATGCCATCAGGGCAAGCAGCACGAACAGCATGTTAAAGAACCCGTTGGTGACTGGATGAATTCTATTCAGATGGTTTTCCTCGTTGATTCTCTTCATGATTTTCTGTCTCCTTATATGAGTGCGCTGTCATTGTCAACCTTTCTGACAATCTGGTTCGCCACCAGAATGGTGATACAGCACGCCACCGCCTGGAAGAAAGAAGCGGCGGCCGTCCTGCCCAGCGGAACATTGCTCTGCAGCATGTTATATATGTATACGTCAAAAGTGGTCACTGCCCGGAACAGGGAGTTGGTCACTCCTCTGGGGATCTGGTAGAACAACCCGAAGTCAGAGGAGAAAATACGGCCCACGCTGAGAATGAACATTATGACGATAATGGGCTTCAGCGCCGGCAGAGTGATGAATCTGGCCTGCTGACCCTTGCTGGCCCCGTCCATCACCGCCGCCTCATAAAGAGTGCTGTCTATCCCCGAAATGCTGGCCAGATACACCACCATGTTATAGCCCACACTCTTCCAGGTCTGCATGAAGATCAGGATAAAAGGCCAAAACTTCGCCTCGGAGTACCACATCACAGGCTCTACGCCGAAGGCCGCCAGAATGGCGTTCAGGAATCCCTTGTCCGGGCTGAGGAAGGCGAACACAAAATAGCTGACCACCACCCAGGACATAAAATGCGGCATGAACATCAGCGTCTGATAGGTCTTGGATTTCCGTTTACTGTAGATCTGGCTGATCATGATCGCCAGTCCCACAGGGATCACGATATTCAGGATAATAAACACCACATTGTACAATACTGTATTTCTCAGAATCACTGTCAGCTGATTGGATTTCAAAAAGAACTGAAAATTTTCCCATCCGCTCCACTCGCTGTGCAGCAGGCTGTAGACAAAACTTTTCCCCGCGGATATTTTATAATTTTTGAACGCCAGTATCAGCCCGAACATGGGGAGATATGCAAAGACCAGATACCATACCACCGTGGGGGCGGCCAGCAGCGTCAGTTGCGTGTCGTCCCGGACCCATTTCCTCCTCACAACGGATTTCTTTTTTTCTTCCGCATTGGGCATTTTTACTGTCTTTCTCAATTTTCGGCACCGCCTTCCTCGACTTTTTTCGTCGTTTTGTACACTTTAAACTTGTGCTTACATGTCTTATTATACATTTTTGTGTTTTCCGCAAAAAGTCTTTAGAGGATTGTTCATAGTATCAAAAGGAAAGAGCCCCGGCGGATAACCGCCGGAGCCCTGTCGCTCCTCTTGTATTATATTACTTCTCTTCCATCCACTGGTGGATCTGGCGCTGAAGTTCCTGCTGCAGAGTCTCGATTCCTGCCTGTTCCAACGCCTCCCGCAAAGCGGGCAGAAACTCCTCCGGGTCCACCGTGCCTGTCATCAGCGCGCTCTCATACTTCTCACAGACCCGGCTCACACGGCCGCACTCTGCAGGATACCCGGACAGATCCGGGATAAACCCCAGAATCGGGGACTCTACGGCATGATCGTTAAACCTTTGGTACAGCTTCCACTTATCCGGATTCTCTCCCGCCACAGTCCTTAAGATAAACCAGTTTCCCTGGGTGTATGTCACCCCTCTGTAGTCTTGGGTCAAATATTCCACCTGTCCCTCCCCGTTCAGAACATAGTGCTCCCCCTCCACGCCGTAGTTCAAAAGATTCCTCACATCCGGGTCCGTGTTCACCGCGTTCAGGAAAAGGGCGCATTCTCTGGGATGCTCCGTCCTGGCGTTGACGGTCATCACACCCCCAAGCGCGGACTCCGAAGTCACCACCAGACCGCTGACCCGCTCCGTCAATATGGGATATCCAAAACTGTTGGAAAAGCTGATCTGGGATTCCGGGCCCCCGCTGGCAAGTCTCAGAAAAACCTTCTCCCCCTCAAACCGGGAAAAGGGGGTGCGCATGGAGGCGTCCCGGTTGATATAGCCCGCCTCATAATATTTGTGAAGCGTATCCAGCAATCCTACGCAGTATTCCGTATCAAAAAAATTCACCACCGTGGCCGAAGCATCCGCCGTCCTGATGACCAGAGGGATGTTGGTGGCGGTGATATATTCATACCCTCCCATGGCGGCAAAATTCACATGACTGTTGGACAGAAAAAGAGGGATATACCCGGGCTCCTCACTGGAAATCGTACGCAGCAGCGGCTCCAGGGATTCCAGCGTGTGATACTTTGACAGGTCCATGCCATATTTTTCTGCCAGTTCTCTGTCGTAGAGAAAATACATGGGAACCGCCAGCTCCTTGTTGGTGGGGATTCCGTATATACCGCCGTTCACTGTGGCCCCCTTCCAGAACTTTCCATTCACCGCTCCATAGGTCTCAGCGCACAGATTCTCCATATAGGGAGTAAGGTCCAACCATTTTCCCGCCAGAGCGTTTGCCAGATAATTCTCCGTCCAGGCGAAAGCAATATCGAACTTCCCGTTGGTATTCAGGAGGGAGCCGAGAGCAGCCTCATAGTCATTCCACCCGATCTTGTTATAACTCACCGTGAAGCCGTACCGTGTCAGCAACAGTTCGTTAAGGGCATCCTCCACAAGGGGTAAGTCTGCGTCCGGCTCCCCTATGGTATAGTAAACAAGCCTGATCGGCGCCTCCTGCCCCGCCGCCGGGGGCTTTTTTTCTCCGCATCCTCCCCAGCATACCGCGAGAAATGCCCCCAATACCAGGGACTGGACCCAGAAAAACCCTTTATGCCCCCTCATGGATTTCCCTGCCTTCCCCCGCGCCGGGCTGTTCCTTCCCATCCCGCCGGAGCATACTCCCACGATCCGGCGCGTTTGCTTTTTCCTCCACATCCCGCAGCGCCGTAGGGGATATGCCATAATACTCTTTAAAATGCACATAGAAATTGTTCAGCTGGGGATATCCCACCCTGCCCGCCACCACTGCGATCTTGTCCCCCGTGGTCTCTATCAGCATCCTGGCCTGCACCATGCGGTAGGCCATCAGGTACTCGGAGAATTTCATGCCTGTGTCCTGCAGGAATATCCTGCCGATATATTTACTGCTCATGCAGAACATTTCCCCGATGTCCACCAGGGACAGAGAACTTTTGTAGTCGCTCTTTACGATCATGATGATTTTGTTAGTAATCCTGGAGAGTTTGCCATACTCCACTTTCAGCACCGGATCCACATCCGGCGCGTCACTCTTTTTCTCTGGCAATTCCCCTTTCAGTTCCTCCACAATCACCCGTTCCACAAACCGCTCCAATTCCTTTACGTCGATGGGCTTGAGCAGATAGTCCCTGGCCGATGCCTGCATGGATTTTTTCATATATGTAAAATCATCATATCCGCTGATCATCCCGCACGCTACCTTCAGCCCTGAGGCGCGAAGGCGCTCCAGCAGTTCATAACCCCAGCGCCCCTCCCCCAGGTTTACATCCATCAAAATAATATGGGGCCGGAAGTCCAGCGCCTTATTAACCGCCTCTCCATAAGTCGCGGCTGTCTCAATATGATTGATCCTGTAACGGGACCAATCCAACAGATATCGGATATTTTCACGGATATCCCTCTCATCGTCCACCACCAGCAAACGATACATCAGCTCTCTCCTTCCTGTTTCAGCAGCACCTCTATACATACCCCCGTGGGGTCATTGTTCTGAATTTTCATGCGCACCCGGTCCCCATAGTAAAGCCAGAGCCTGTAATACACATTCTGCAGGCCGATACCCAGAACGTCCTCCCCGCCCTTCCTGCCCTCTTCCGGGGTAAAGCGCTCGTTCAGAAGTTCCATTTGCTCTTCCCTGATATAGCCCATATTATCAAAAAAAGTAAGCCTGATTCCCTCCTCCCATCTCTCGCCTCTGAGCACGATGATCTTGATCCTGTCATCCTCCCGGAAATTGTGCTTAAAAAAATTCTCCATGATGGGCTGCATCCATATTTTGGGCGTCAATACCCCCATTAATTCCTCTTCCACATCACAGTGATAGAAAAATTGGTCGTCATACAAGAAACTCATCAATTCCAGATACTGCCTGGTGATGCCGATCTCCTTCTCCAGCGTAATCACCGGCTCGGTCTTTACAATGTTGCGGTAGAGCAGTCCCAGATTGGCCGTGGCCTCGGCAATCTCCACATTCTGTCCCCGCAGCGCCCGGAGCCGGATTCTCTCCAGGGTATTGTATAGAAAATGAGGGTTTAGCTGGGAGCTCAACATCTGCATCTGGGTTCGCTGCTGGCTGATGGTCAGTTCATACTTCTGCTGGATCAGCGTCTCCAGATATTGATATAGCCCGTTCAGCTGCCGGGCGATGGCGGCATACTCATCGTTGTGCCTGCCGATGGCGACGCGCCTGAAGGAACCTGATCTGGCGCTCTCCATGCTGCGTAAAATATCCTGCAGGAACCTGCCGTCCGCCGAAAACTGCCGGATATAAAGTATGGTGATCAACACGAACGCCAGCAGCAGCCCCAGAAGCAAAACCCAGAGTTTCCGAAATTGTGCCAGCATATATGGGCCTGTCCTCCCTGCAGCCACCACCATATAGGAATAGTGGTCCGAGGTGTTTACCGCATAAAAGTACTTTCCCGCCTTTCCCGGAGGCAGAAGAGTGCGCCCCCGCAGCCTTTCTGCCTCCGCAATCATTTGGGCGTCCATGCCCGCGTCCAGATCCTCTCCCAGCAGCCTGCCCTCTCCCTGGATTTCCAGCCAAACCGCTTTTTCTCTATCCCCGCAAAAAGCGTTCTCTACGGCCGCGCTTACATCAATCACAAAAGACACCTTCCCCACATACACCGAATCAAGGTAAATATCCCTGGCGTAGACATAGCCGGCGCCGCACAGCGCCTCCCCCTCCCAGGGCTCGATCATCCGGCATCTGGAATATCCGGACTGATTATATTCCATGCACATAATATTTTCCGTGCTGTAGTATAGTATATATCTGATCAGATGATTGCAGTCTGCCACCAGATTGTCACATTTCTTGAGATAACTCTCATAGAGGGCAATCCCATTGCGCAATCTGGCCTCCGTATACTCCGAAGGCGTAGCCCCGAAGAAATTAAAAAAATCCTCTTTCTGGACCGGACTGCCAAAAAGCCTGGTGAAAAAATTGTCTATAGACCCGGTGACGTCGTCCAGTTGGTCCTCTACCTGGGTAAAGGCCCAGTTCATCTGCTCCGTAAACGCCTGTTGTCCCGCCATCAGGGCATTGCTGTAGCAGTTGTAGACGATAAGGCCATAGAACACGGTTACGATGAACAGGTATATCAAAAATGTTTTTCGGTATATTTTTAGCTGTAGGAAGTTTGACACCTTCATTATGGCTGGATCCCCTGTTTTAAGACAATTCGCAGCATGTTCATTTTACACAGCGCCGCAGCCTTTTGCAACATAGTGTATCCTTTACATACTATAAAATATCCATGGTATCCCTATCCAATTATTCATATCTATATGTATAAAAAAAACAGGACGACCGGGGAATCCCTCTTCCTGTTTTAAGTGTCATGTTTTTCTTTATGTTTTTTTAATTCTCCCTTTTATGAAAAGTGTTCCCACTGCAAAAAAGCAGAAAATATAATGTATATTCTTACATAGAATACCCAAATTGGCGCCCTGATCAATTCTGCTGACAGAAGCTGGCGTTTACTATGATAAAATAAACGGAAACTTTCCTTTTAAAAAATGTCTATATTCATCCGTCGTCTGACTATCGCCATATTCCTGTATCATGGTATTTTCTATCCATTTCTTTTTGCCCGGGCTTATATCTTCATATTTTTCCAAAATAATTTTTCCATCTGTTACTGCCTGCATGATTGCCTCATAGGCATCGGCAATATATTCACCATTCTCCACGGCAACAGAATGATTTGATATATATGCAAATGGAATTTCATCCAGTTTTTTTATATCCATGATAGAACTTACAGAATAAATATATGCCGACACTCCTTTGTAGGTATCCATTGTTGCATTGGGATAATATTCTTCTAAACGCAACACTCCGTCCTGTGTAAATCCATAGCTTCCCCATTTATGCCATTTACCCGTGTATTCATACCCTGTTTCCCTACAATATTTTTCCACTGCATTGCTCAGATAAACAAGCACATTTTCTCTTTTAGAGGAAAAATAAATCAATGGTATATTGTGATTTGATACTCTTGGTTCTAATATTTTTATTCCTTCAACTGGCGAAGCATGAAAAAACATAAACCCACCCTCCATATATGCTGTTTTATAGGCAATATCGAAACTATTTTTCTGGTACCGAATTGTGCAAATTGTATATTCCCAGTCCCTGATGCCTTCTTTTGCCCCACAGCAGCAGAATTCCCACAAACGCCCCAATGCTTACCACACTCAGCAGAATTCCCTGCTTCAGACCATAGGGCACATACTCCAGGTCAATCTGATAACTGCCGGGTTCCAGGTCCAGCGCCATCAGGCAGCCCCCCACCAGCACAGGCTCCCGTTCTTCCCCGTTGACCTTCACAGTCCAGCCCTTCTCGTAAGGGATGGACAAGATCAACCGCCCGGCCTGGGCCAGTTCCAGCTTTCCGCTCACATGGGTATCATCATGGGACACCTCCTCCAGATGCCGCTCTCCCAGCGCTTCCATCGCCTCCGTCAACACTTCCTCGTCCATCCGATAAGCCGTCAGATGGAACCCGGGCGTCTCATCCGTCTCATCATCATTGCTGAAAGTCACCGTGCGTCCCTTTTCCAGATACCCCACATACAGTACCGAATATATCTTGAGATCGCTGTACTTGCGCTCCAGCGCTCCGGTCATGGCAATCTTCTTGGTTCCCGAGCCTGTGAGCAGCATATAGTAATAGCCGTCCTCCTGGGCCGTCATAGTCACCTTTTCCCCGGTCTCCTTACATTCACAGCGCCGGAACAGGCTGTCCTCCACCCCCAGCAGATGAACCATCTCGTTCTGCAGCCTCAGCGGTTCCCCCTGGTATCCTTCAGGCAGGTCATAGCCCTTCGGAGCCACATAGCCAAAGGGCAATGTGGCCTCACAGGCATACAATGCAACTTCTCCCCTGGTATCCAGCAGAGAGTAAAGACTGTTTCCCTCGTTC
>JAAWKU010000060.1 GCA_022797535.1 Lachnospiraceae bacterium
AGGAGGGAGGCGATGCGGTGGCATCGTTGACCGACGACAACGCGGCAGATGGAAATTCAGGCAAGTCATTTTGCGAAATGTGAACGATACGGTACACTAACCTCTTCTTCCGCGTCTGGACCTTCCCGGCTTTTTCAACACCACAAAGGCCATCACCTCGATCACTACCACCACCAGTACCGCGATCACCGCGATTACCATAAACACATTGACATCCCCTTCTTCCTTGTCTGTCTGGCCCTCGTCCTCCAAGCCGGGCGAAGGAGAAGGTGTAAGAAGGCCATCTTCCGGCTGAGCCACATCTGAAACGCTTTCCTCCGTAGACTGGGACTCACTTTCCGATGGCTGAGTACTTTCAACAGAATCCTCTACGGGAACTTCCGTGGGCTTGGGGCTCTCGGTGGCCCGGGGACGCTGCGCAGGCCGGGGCGTGGGCAGTACCACAGGCAACTGAGGCGGGAGCACCGCCGGCGCCTGGGTCGCTGCGGGAGCCTGAGGAGTTGACGGACTCTCGGGCTGGCTGGGCGGGGGTTGCACAGGAACAGGCCCAATCTGCACCGCTTCAGGGAGCTCCACCTCCAGCATGGTCTTTACTTCCGTGCCGTATACATACTGCAAAGAATTTTCCACAGCGCTGACCGTGGCGGTCACTTCATTGCCGCTGCCATCCAGCACTTTGATCTTACCCACAGTCAGGGCATCCGTGCCCTCTGCAAACAGTGCTTCCGTCCCCGCCAGATAAACTTTCAGGCTCCCAGAGGCGGCGTCATAACGATAGTCCAGTATTTTGGCCTTGCTTTCTCCGAACTGGAACTCCACACTGGCTCCGTTTGCCGACTCCACCGAAAGGCTGAAACAGAGAGAGGAAATCCCCTCTTTTGCAGCATGCTGGGAGACCACCGTGACCGTACCCCCATTGTCCAGCCGCAGCCCGTCGCCGCTCGCCGCCTGAGCCCGCAGGGACAGCAGGGCGGCAAACAGGAAAACGGATATCATCATAAAACATATATATTTTTTCATAGCAATTCCCATCTGCGCGTTAGCAACGCAAATCTATATTGATTCGGGCGTCGGCGCTCATTACCTGCCAAGTTCAATATCCGGCAGCGTAGCCGGCATGTTCTCAAACAGGGAGTCGCTGACCAGCCTTTGCCCCTCATTCGTTATGGCATCATTGACGCGGTACAGTTCCGCCCGCACTCTTGCCAGTCCGGCAAGATCTATCTGCTGTCCCGGCTCGATCCAATAAAGCCATGTGCCGTTCCACACATTCTTGATCTCGCCTTCTTCCGGCACTTCCGCCAGCAGTACCTGCTGTGACTGCAATTCTCCCGAGCCATTGGTTCCGCTCACGATATTGCCGTCCTGGTCATACAGGATCAGCACGTTATAGGCAGGATTTCCCTTATAGGAGCCGCTGAATACGATAGAGCCTTCCGGAATCACATCCGTATCCTTGTCGCCGTACTGATAAGTCGAAGCCAGCCGGCCGATCACCACCTCACCGCTGTCCGTCCGTCTGAAGTCCACATTGTCTCCCGTGGCTCCCAGCACATCCAGTTCCCCTATGGACACCTGGCTGCCGCTGGAGGCTTTCAAAATCAGTTTCACGGCAGTGGCCTCATAAGTGCTCACATATTCCTGGGCGCCGTTGGAGAAATAGACCGTTCCCGTGCCGGAAGCGTCCAGATTTCCTCCGGCCACTTTGGTCCAGCTGCCTTCGCAGAGCGCCTGCACTTCATAAGCCGCACCGGGGATCCCGCTCACGGCGGTATATTTCAACCCCGTAACCGTAAAGGTCCTGTTAAACTCCATGACGATCTCCGCGTCACCGCCTGCCGTGGCCGTATAGACAGTTCCCGTATCATTGTCGATCATTTTATCTGCAGGGTTTTCCGCCTCCGGCTCGCAGGGGGAACCGTCCGTTCCCTCTCCCGGGGTCTGCCCCTGCGCTGTCAGATTTTCTGTGCCGACAGTCCAAAATGTCTTAACCAGACTTCCGTCATCACCGATCTTAATGGGGTCCAGAGTCTTGGCCGCAGAGCGGTTCAGATACTTGTCGATGACTGTCACCTCGTACCAGACCACCCGGTTGTTGACAGGTACCGTGTCACTGAAGGAACTGTCCGTGGTGAATCCCACCGCCTCCTTCACGGTCTCCCCGCCGTTAATCATGCATCTTACAATCTCATAGCCCAGCACATCCGCCTGGGGAATACCCTTGGAACCCAAAACGAAATCCACCTGGTTGGGTCTGCCCGCGTGCACGGAGGCCGTAACAATATCGCTCACTGCTTCCACCGTGCCATTTAAAGAGCTTCCACCGCCCTGCAGACTGTATACCCGGGCATCATCGTTAGCATAGTAAATGGCTCTGGTCTCCTCCGGGAACTGGCCGGCATACCTGCGGGTCTCCTCGTCCGGAGTCATACCCCAGCGCTCAAAGAAGGTCAGGATGTTTTTCTTTGCCGCGGCACAGGACAGACGCATCAGATCCTGATCCCGGTTTCCCGCCAGGGTCAGCGCTATGTTGCCCGGTGCGGGAGCCTTTGCCGCGTCTCTGGCGTAAGTGTCCACTCTGGCAAAGAACAGATTGTCAAGCTGTTGCGCATAATCTGCGTACGTCCTGTAATTGTAGCCCCTGTCGTACGCCAGATGAAGCTGCCAGTACATACCAAGCTGGGTGAACACGTTGGAGGCCATGCCCTTAGACCCTGAAGTCACTTTTTTGTATATATCGTCGTACTGGAAACGGACGCTGTCGTTGTTGTCTCTGGCCTGGGCCAGCACCGCAAAATAGTTGTTGGTGATCTCCGCTATGGCATAAGTGCCCTGGTTGATACAATGCCCAATTTCATGGGCAATGCCCCAGCCGAAGTAGGCCCCGCTCACGTATCTTCCCTCGCTGTCGGCCGTCACGGGCGTAGCGCTCACCATTCCCGGCGCAGACCCCCACTCAATACCGATGTGATTGCCCGAGGCGTACATGAACGCTCCCGAGAACATCCTCTGGTAACGGATGTTCAGATGGCCCTTAGGAATCTGGTTCAGCGCCTCCGCAGCGGATGCATTAAGTCCCTTGTGCTGATAAAACAGGTACATCATATCTTCCATGGCCCGCATGGAATTCAGGATTTTCTGCGCCTTTTGCTCCGCGGTACCGCTGCCTGCGCCGCCCAGGATCTGCTTGGCGGGAAGCGAAATCATCATGGTATCCAGCAGGATATCGGACGCGCCCAGAATACAGTCGGTCTCACTGTAAACATACTTCACCTGGCTGTTCTGGGAATTTTCATGAACTTCCCTGTGAGTGGCTTCCATCTGCCCAACGAAGGTCTCCAGTTCCTCCACATAGGCTTTGGTTCTTGCAAGCCGCTCGCTCTCTTCTGTCACCTGGTACAAATCCAGCCGGGGAACCTGTGTGCCGCCGCTGACCCGCACCGCATATTCACCGTCGCTGCCGTCGCCTGTATACTGAACATACAGCGCGCCGCCGGACTCCATGCCCGTGCTGGTTCCGATCTTTGGAACGGATATCTTGTTGGCTCCCACTTTCAGCGTGGCCACCACGGTGCTTACGCCTGCCGCTTCAGAATGATACTGTGTGGCCACAAGCTGGAGATTGGTATCCTCCCCCGTTTTCCTGGTGCTGTGGCCCACATAAACCATGATCTCTTCCTGGGCCGCTGCCGCCACACCCAGGGGCTGCCAGGCGTTCAAACCGCCGAATCCTCTGCCCACGTCCTTGGTGGTGATTCCGCTGTGAACTCTCACCGAAGCGTTCAGCCTGACATCCCGCAGAATGGCCTCCGCCGTCTGCAATTCCCGCTCCAGCAGTTCCCGGTCAGGATGATACTCGCCGCTCACCGGGTCCACCGTATTGATCCGGGTCCGCAGGGCATCTATATCCGCCTGGGTTACTTCCGGCCTGAGCACCGTGTGCAGATCGTCCTGGTACAGGGACATGATATCGTCCATCAATGTGTCATAATAGTAGAAATATACCTCGGAGACCGAGATGGTTCCCGACGCCAGGTAACGCGCAATGCCAAACTGAATCTTCTTGGCGTTGACCGCCTGGGGCAGCTTTATCACATAATAGGTTCTGTTCCCTGAATCCGTCTTTCTCTGCAGGGAAACGCCTGTCACGTCCGTCTGGGTACCGTTCTCATCCCAGTACCGCACCTTTACATAGTAATACCCGGTATCCTGGGACGTCATATCATGAAAAGCAATTGTATCCAGCTTGTATGCCTGGTCAAACTCATAGATAAGACCATGGCTGGCGCCCATGGGATTAAAGCCTCCCACATCCCAGGTGTTGGCAAAATAGTAGGACGACGCGTCATGATCCACCGTGCCCCACGCCGTACCGGGCTGGGTGTCCAGAGGGCTGTTCTGCATGACAGCGTTCATGGCAGCGCTGATGATATGTGCGCCCTTCTCCCCCGGATTGCCCACATTGATCAGATTGTATTTGGGCATTACCGCAGGATTGGCATCCGTGGTGGTAGCCGCCGCGGACAGGGAAGGACCGCTCTCGCCAAACTCGTTTACACCTGTCACATATACCGTATACTCCGTCAGATCCTTGAGGTTTCTGATGGTATAACTGTTCTCCTTGATTCCCTCGATCTTCTGGTACTCTCCGGCAGCGCTCTCCTTATAATACAGATTGTAGGTCAGAGTATCTTTCATATTCTTCCAGGACACAACCACACTCTGGTACTGTCCCTTAGCCGACACATTGTCCGGCTTATCCGGTTTGCCGCTGGGCAGAGGTACCGCCGTCACCTCATCGCCGTAACCGCTGCGCCAGGTTCCGTTCACCGACTGCACCCGGATCCGATACTCCTGATAATTGGCCAGTTCCCTGCCTCCGAAGGAGGTGATATCCAGAGCATTGCCTGTGACCATCACGGTCTCCTGGCTCTCCCCCTGCCTGATCAGCACTTCGTAGCCTGTGATATTGACACTGGGGTCCCATGTCAGATGGATAATCTTGCTCCCCGCCTCTGCCCGCAGATTCCCAGGTCTGTTCATCTCAGGCTCCGGAATCCTCTCTTCCATGCCGTTGACGAACTCCACTTTGGAGATCTCCGCAAGATTATTGTTGTTCCGCATCCCCGTGATGGTCAGCGTCACCTTTTTTACGGCCACCTGAGAACCCAGGTGCAGCCGGATATTGCCCTGGCCGTCCCGCTCGGCCCTGATGGCGGAATCCACCAGAAGATACTGTATTCCGTCGTCCACCGGGATCTCTTTCATCTGCTCCGCCCCGGATTCATCCGTATAAACGATGGTGATAACGCTGTTGCTGATGGGATTGTCCCCGCCCGTCTCGATAATGATTCCATCGGCCAGGTTTGCCTCTCCCGCCTCAGCAAAATAAAAGTCCAGAGAAACCGGGGTATCTTTTGAGATGGCGGCTGCGCTGCCGTCCGTTTTCAGCGCCGTCAGGGTTACGCTCCCTCTGTTTTCCAGGAGTCCCTGCAGATCGCCTTCCACCCTGGTGTTGGCCCCCTGGGCAGGCTGTATAACATCTGTGGGAACGAACCGCTCCACACCCGCCTGGGTATCTCTGACATCATTGTATCCTTTTGCGAAGTATTCCAAATCTACCAGATCCACAACACCATCGCCGTTTAAATCCGTAACATACTCTGAAGCGCTGGAGCCTCCTCTGTCAATGGCGTCCACCAGGGCGGCTCTGTCCGTCGCGTCCAGCCTGCCGTCCCCATTGACATCGCCCACCAGCAGCACGCCGGGATGCATTGTCCCCTGGGCATAATTTATCCCGCCCAGAAAGCCTGTCATCAGATTGACCGCGTATGCCCTGCCTTCCACAGAGATAGTCTGGGTATATGCGGCAAATCCCTTTGCCGTCACAGTCAGGGTATACTGGCCCTCTTCAAGCTGGCTGAAACTCACCCTGCCCTCCTGGGCATCCTTATCCTGAGGGGCATCCGCCCCCAGAACGATCTCCCCCCTCAGAACCTGGCCCCGGGGATCCGTCAGTTCCACCGAAAAAGCCACCGGGCTCTCCATGAACAGAGCCGCGCCGATGCATACGTCCACCTGGCCAATCTGCCCTGCCTGGACCCTATGGCCCATCTTGTGATTCAGGGTGTCAAAAGCATCATCCCCCGACACGGAGCCCTGGTAGTCCCCTCCTGAGACCGTGCCGTCTGCTCCTGTGGCATAAGCCGTCAGGCCGGAGCCCATTACCAGCACAACAGCCAGCAAAAACGCCAACAACCTTTTCATACCTTTTCTCCTTCCGTTTCCCCAATATGATTATGTAATTGCGAAAACCGTACCTTAATATTCCTTACTTTTCCAGTATGCAAAATGGGATTAAAAATACCGCAAACCCTTGATTCTCCTTCGAAAACCCTTGATCTGCGGCCTTTTGCCGTCATGGAGCATACGGGACTCGAACCCGTGGCCTTCACACTGCCAGTGTGACGCGCTCCCAGCTGCGCTAATGCCCCTTGAGGCTAGTATAGCACAACTTCGGAAAAAAGCAACTGAATTTTTTAAATTTTTCAAAAAATTTTTAAAAATAGATTATTTAACCGCCTTGAACGCCTCCTCCAGGTCCTGTAGAATATCGTCGATATGCTCCGTTCCAATGGACAGGCGGATGGTGTTGGGGCGTATGCCCTGGTCCGCCAGTTCCTCCCCGTCAAGCTGGGCATGGGTGGTGGAGGCGGGATGGATCACCAGGCTCTTGGCGTCTGCCACATTGGCCAGCAGGGAAAACAACTCCAGGTTGTCGATAAAGTCCATGGCCCTGCGGGCATCCCCTTTGATTTCAAATGTGAAGATGGAACCGCCTCCCCGGGGGAAGTATTTCCGATACAGCGCCTGCTGCTCCGGGTCCTCCGACACGGAGGGATGATGCACTCTTTCCACCTGGGGATGATTTGCCAGATACCGCACCACTTTCAGAGCGTTTTCCACATGGCGCTCCACCCGCAGGGAGAGACTCTCCAGACCCTGCAGAAAGATGAAAGCATGGAAAGGGGACAGGGTAGCTCCGGTATCTCGCAGCAGTATGGCCCGGATTCTGGTCACAAAAGCCGCCGGGCCTGCCGCGCGGGCAAAGCAGACACCGTGATAGCCGGGGCTTGGTTCCGTCAGAGAGGGGAATCGGCCGCTGGCTTCCCAGTCAAAACGGCCGCCCTCCACGATCACCCCGCCCAAAGTGGTGCCGTGCCCTCCAATAAACTTGGTGGCGGAATGTATCACGATATCCGCTCCATGTTCGATGGGGCGCACCAGATAGGGCGTGGCAAAGGTATTGTCCACCGCCAGGGGAATTCCGTGGGCATGGGCTATTCCTGCCAGCCGGCCTATATCCGCCACCTGGGAATTGGGATTGCCCAGAGTCTCCGCAAACAGCAGTTTTGTATTGTCCTGGATGGCCCTTTCCACTTCCTCATAATCAAAAGGATCCACGAAGGTGGTACGCACCCCGTACGCCGCCAGCGTATGGGCCAGCAGGTTGTAGGTGCCGCCATAGATGTTTTTGGCCGCCACCACATGATCCCCTGCCTGCGCCAGATTCTGGACTGCATACGTGACTGCCGCCGCTCCGGAACTCACTGCCAGCGCCGCCGCGCCACCCTCCAGGGCCGCCATCCGCCGCTCGAACACATCCAACGTGGGATTGGTAAGCCTGCCGTAAATATTGCCTGCATCGCTCAGACTGAACCTGGCCGCCGCATGGTCACAGTCCCGAAACACATAGGAGGAGGTCTGGTAGATGGGAACCGCTCTGGCGTCCGTGGCCGGGTCCGGCTGCTCCTGTCCCACATGCAGCTGCAATGTCTCAAACTTAAAATTCCTCTCAGTATATGATCTCTTTCCCATAAAAATGCACTCCTTTTTATTTTATATAATTCCTATCGGTTTACAAGGAATTCTAAGCCTTTTATCCCTGCTTGTCAACCCCATTTTCCCGTTTCGGGCAATGTTTCCCCAATTATTCCTGCACCTTCTTCCGCTCCCTTTTATTTTCATACATGCGCTGGTCTGCCTGCCTGAGCAGTTCTCTGTAATCCGCCTGCCCCCGGGCCATCACATATCCCAGGGAGAATCCTAGTCTGACCCGCAGTTCCGGATCCAGACTGGCCATGCAATGCCTCTGAATGAACTCCAGCAGCCTGAGAGCCTCAGCCAGTTCCTCCTCCTGCTCATACTGGTACAAAAGCAGTACAAACTCATCGCCGCCCTGTCTGGCCGCAAGACTGTTGCCCGGGTCAAAGGCATTGATGGTGTCCGCAATCTTCCGCAGGTACTCATCCCCTTTGTCATGCCCATAAGTATCGTTGATCCCCTTCAGACCGTCTGCATCGATCATGACCACGGCGTAATACCCCAGTTTTTCCGGCTCCGCAAAAAGCCGCTCCAGCCGCGCTTCCAGCCCCCGTCTGTTGTACAGCCCCGTCAAAGCGTCCATATCCCGCTCTCCCTCGATCTTCCTGCGCCTGACAATCTCCTCCGTCACATCAATGGCGATTCCGAAGGTCTCATTACCCTCCTGCGTTTCCTCCAGTTTCACATAGCGCCGGTCCAGTTGGAACACCCCTTCCTCCCCCTGCAGGGGGCGGCAGAGAATCTGCCCCAGAAATTCCCGGAACAGACCGCTGTTGTCGGACAGCCTTTGGGCTTCACTCTCTTTAAGCCCGAATATTCTGGGAATATGCTCCGTGAAACGAACCTTTCCACCCTGTTGGGTGTATTCGTACACACCGATGTACATATTGGTCTTGCCCAGGGCATAAGACATCTTTCTGTTGTTGGCAAGCAGACTTCCGATCATCTCATTGATATAGCTGCTCAGTTCAGAAAGTTCCACACTGCTTCGGATGTCCACCCTCTCCTCCAGATCACCCCCGGCGATAAGGCGCAGTTTCTCATTTACGCTGTGAATCCCTTCCACCACATATCGATTCATGCACCAGGTCACAACGGAGGATAGAAAGAATGTGATCAGCAGCAGGCCCACAGTCAGGGAGACCATGTTGGCCGGGAGACGCTGGTACAGGATCCGATCCGGCATGACGCGACCCACATAATTAGTTCCGATCTGCTCAAACACGCAGTAGGAACGCACTCCGTTGACCCTGGCGTGGAAGCCTCCGCCTTCGGAGCGGACGTCCCGCAGTTCCAGACCCACCGCTGTCAGGTCTTTCCCCACATTTTCCAGATCCGTGGAGCCCACGATCTCCCCGCTCTCCATGTCGATGGCATAATAAACGGCCGCAGGATCAATTTTAAGCCTGGCAAAAATATAAGACAATTCGTTTTTCTCTGTGGCCTTCATCAGCCGCACGGGAGCCATGCCCACCTGGACAATGAACTGGCCATCCCCGCTCCACAGCGCGGAGTACTGCATCAGCTTACCCTCCGCCGTGTTCGGCGCAACTTCCTGCACCAGTTTCAGGGATTTGTCCTCCAGCATGGGTTTGAAGAAATGCATCTGCTCCCCGGAATCAAAAGTGTAGCCATAGTATTCCGGATGAGTACCGGCATAGATGCAGCCGGCCTGGTCAAAAATATGAATCTCATCCACCTCCATGAATCTGGCGATCCATTTCAACTCCTCAAGGCTCTCCAAGGCCGAAAGGTTGTTCTGGATCATGTAGGCGATGGCCTCCGCATTGTACAGACAGGTTGCGCTGTATTCCACGCCGATGTCCCGCAGTTCCTTCTGGTTCTGCTCCAGGGTCTGCCCGATCTGATGAAAGGCGGTGACGGCATTTTCATATGCCCGCTTCCGCTCCTTGGATATTTCCATGCACCCGATCAATACCAGTATGCCCAACACAAGTGCCAGGGTGATTATCCGTATATATCTCCTTATGATTCTTTCCAAAGTCCGCATCTGATTCTCCTCATCCCTTTCAAACCCTCCGGTCTGCTCTGGCATACCTTGGACCATTGTGCCCCCTGGGGGTTCCACCCCCTCTACCCCGGCCGTCGCCGCCCTGTTTCGCAGGTCAGGCTTTCCGGTTTCACCCTCAATTTACCGAATTCCGGCAACAAAACAGCCCCACCGCAAGCGGCGGGGCACCTGACCTTACGGCAGTTGCCTGCATGGAGCGGGGCCAACCTGCCCCCCTGTACATGGGTATCAAAAAAGCGCGAGACGGGAATCGAACCCGCGACCCCCTCCTTGGCAAGGAGGTGCTCCACCGCTGAGCCACTCGCGCATGTACCAGATTGCTCTGAACAAAATATACTATACATCAATATCCCCCACTTGTCAACTGTTATTTAAAAAAAGTTATGAAATTGCACGCACAATAGAGACAACTGTTGTATTGACACAGCGAATGCGCCAAGGGGGACAGAGCCCGTCCCCTCCCCTCTTATTCGCCCTGTTCCAGGCGGTCAGCACACTTGACCCTGTAGATGCGGCGCAGGGAATCGTTGACCCGCTCCTCCGAGATGGTGCCGTCCCGAACCGCCCCCAACACCGCCTCGTATGCTTCCTCAAAATTCTCCGGCATCAGAACCATGTCACAGCCCGCCTTCAGGGCCATCACCGCCGCCTGGCCGGAATCATAGTACTCCGAGATAGCCTTCAGATTCATGGCGTCGGTGATAATCACGCCCCTGTATCCCATCTCTCCCCGCAGCAGATCGGTGACGATAACGCCGGACAGAGACGCCGGTGTGTTGTCCCCCGTGAGGGAAGGAACGGCGGTGTGACCCACCATGATCATCTGGACGCCGGAGTCAATGCTGGCCTGGTACACGGCCAGTTCCTGGCTGCGCAAATCCTCCGCGCTCCGCTCCGACACGGCCTGCCCGTCCCCGGTGTCCTCCGCCGTGCCGCCGCCGCAGGGGAAATGCTTCACACAGGCCGCCACTTTCTGTTCCTGCAGCCCGCTCACCATGCCGTTCACATAAGCCGTCACCGTCCCGGCATCGCTGCCGTAGGCCCTGGCGGCCATCACGCTGCCCTCCACATTGGCCAGGTCCGCCACCGGGGCAAAATTCACATTGATACCATAGGAAGCCAGTCCCATCCCCAGACTGCTGCCCGCCTGACAGGCCGCCTCCGGGTCCCCGCCGGCTCCCAGATCTGCCGGGGAAGGCTGTTTGTCAATCAGGCCCGCCGCCGCCAGAGGGCTGACGCTGCCGCCCTCCTCCTCTATGCCCAGGAACAGCGGATACTTGCTGTACAGTTCCGTGTTGCCCAGCATCTCCCGGAACTGCTCCGCATCCTTGATATTCTTCTTTTGGTAGAACAGCCCCCCCACCGCATATCGAATCAGGGACTCTCTGGTACCCTCTCCCGCCTTCACAGCGGCAGTCACGCCGGTAATGGACTCGGGCGTCACAAAAAACAGCCCTGCCACTTTGTCTTCCAGAGGCATGACGTCAATCATGGTATTGATGATCTCATCCAGCTTTTCCTCCGGGGTCAGATCCGGCACAGGTTCCGGCGTCGGCTCCGGCTCGTCCGGCGGCGCCTGTATACTCTCCTCGTCCGAACCCACCTGATGTTCCAACTGATCCTGTATGCTCTCCTGCTGCCGTTGCTCCTCCTGCTGCCTCTGCTCCTGCCACTGCGTCAGATGCTTGACCCCCACCACAATGCCCACAGCCGCCAGGGCGATCAACACCAGCAGGGTGGCATAGGCCAGAATCTGGTTGCGCTGCCTCCTCTTCCGCCGCGCCTCCCTCTGTTGCTGCAATTTATCCTGCCGATTCTCCATCTGTGTCAAAAACCTCTCTTACTATAACACCGCTTCCAACTTCGCCTACAATGAATATACAGCAAAAGTATACCCTATCATCCCCCATTTTTCTACACAAAAATTCTTTTTTCCAGAAAATTAAGAAATAAAGACACAAAGGAAGAGGGCACATCAACTATTTCCTGATGTGCCCTCTTCAAACTATGCTGTCCAATGGTCTCTACCTCCGTATTGTATTTTTGATTCCATTATCATTAGTACATTGGCCCTTCCTCCTCTGTCATTTTTGGAATCAGTTGCTTGATCTCTTCTGTATGATTTTATTATAGCAGGTATTTTGTATTTGTCAACACATTTTTTCAAATTTCTTCTTTTATTTTCAATATTTGTATCCATTTGTCAAATTTTGGAATTATTTGACAAATATAGACTGCGTTTTCAGGAAACGAAAACCCAAAGGAACGGACGCATACCTCCCCTTCCAGCGCCGAACATGCAAAAGCCTGCCCGGAATGACGCCCATCCCCGGCAGGCTTTCTCTTCAGCATACCCTCGCGCCTATAACTGCGCGATCACAAAAATATCGTAGATTGCTCTGATGGCGCTCTCAAAATCCTCGTTGGTCACGCCGATGATGATATTCAACTCGGAGGAGCCCTGGTCGATCATCTTTACATTGATATTGTTATGGGCCAGCGCGGAAAAAATGCGTCCCGCCGTGCCCCGGGTGGACTTCATGCCCCGGCCCACCACGGCCACCAGAGCCAGATCAGACTCGATCTCGATGGCTTCCGGCTCCGCCATGCGGTGAAGAGCGGCCACCACCTTCTGCTCCTTGCACATAAACTCATCCTGATGTACAAACACCGTCATGGTGTCAATGCCGGAAGGCACATGCTCAAAGGAGAGGCCGTTGTCCTCAAAAGCCTGCAGTACCTTGCGTCCGAAACCGATCTCTGAGTTCATCTTGTCTTTCTCGATGTTCACGGAGCAGAAGCCCTTCTTGCCGGCGATACCCGTGATCACGAAGCGGGACTTCTGGCAGGTGCTGCCCACGATCCATGTACCATCGTCCTCCGGGGCGTTGGTATTGCGGATATTGATGGGAATGCCCTGCTGCCGCACCGGGAAAATGGCGTCCTCATGGAGCACGGGAACCCCCATGTATGCCAATTCTCTAAGCTCCCTGTATGTAATCACGTCGATGGCCTCGGGGTTTTGTATGATACGGGGATCTGCAATCAGGAAGCCGGACACGTCGGTCCAGTTCTCATACACATCCGCCTTTATGGCCTTGGCCACAATGGAACCGGTGATATCCGATCCACCCCTGGAGAAAGTCTTGATCCTGCCGTCCGGCATCGAACCGTAAAAGCCGGGAATTACAGCGGACTCACAGTCTGCCAGCCGGGCAGAGAGTACCTCGTTGGTTCTGTCCCCGTCAAAATCGCCGTTTTCGTTAAAGAAGATCACCTGAGCCGCGTCCACAAACGCAAATCCCAGATACGCCGCCATGATGATGCCGTTCAGGTACTCGCCCCGGGAGGCCGCATAGTCGCTCCCGGCTTTATCCAAAAACA
The DNA here is from genome assembly GCA_022797535.1 of Lachnospiraceae bacterium. GTDB lineage: Bacteria > Bacillota > Clostridia > Lachnospirales > Lachnospiraceae > Acetatifactor. Next base: position 13,301 of record JAAWKU010000060.1, read on the forward strand.
TCTGCCTTATCACAGCGAACTCTTCCTCCAGGGACAGAGACAGTTCCAATCCGTCGATAATCTGCTGGTAGCGGGCCTCGATCGCCTTCAGTTCCGCGCTGAAGTCCTGGTCTGCGTCCGCCAGGGCATAGCAGCCATAAAGCATATCTGTGACTTTGGTGTCCCTGTCGTCGCGCTTACCCGGTGCGGACGGCACCACAAATTTCCTCTCCTCATCCTCCCGGATGATGCTGCCCACCTTTTTAAACTGCTCGGCGCTGGCCAGGGAACTGCCGCCGAATTTCACAACCTTTCTCATGATACCTGCTATCCTCTCTCCTCACAATATTCTATGCTTTAGGCAATTACGAAACCACTTTTTCCGGTACCGAATTGTGCAGATGTATATTCCATAAGCAGGCCCTCTCTCATCGTCAGTACTTAGATGTCTTATTTGGGCATCTTATGTACCGCTAAGATGAGAACGGAGCGAAAGCATGCCTGCCTTGGAAGCTACCATTTGCACGATGACACTTACATAGTAAACACTTACATAGTAACTGCGTTTCGCAATTACCTATTCTATGCTTTTCAGGCTTGTGCCAACATCCATATGCTGCCGCGCACCGCCAGTCAGCCGCCTGATTTTGTCCTGTTCAGACTTACGCCCTACTCCAGGCGTATCCTGCCCAGGGCCTTCTCCCCCAGAGTCTCATATCTGGCTGCAAATTCCTTTTCTTTCATTGGTGGGATGAGATAGCCGCAGTCCTGGGTACGGCCCTCTACCCGAATCTGCTCCGCTCCGGGGAACACCGCCTCCACCTCCGCCGCGGCATCCGCCGCAGCCCGCAGAAAGAATCCTCTCTCCACGTCGCCGATCTCCACCTGTTTTGCCTCCTCCTGGTTCCAGAAGCACATGATGGTCTTGCCCTGATGTCTGGCGCAGTCCACCACATCGGATACCACCGCGCTGGCGGTGGGCAGCTTGCCCGCCCCCTTTCCGTAATACATGGAATCTCCCAGCATATTGCCCCGCACGCACACGGCGTTAAACACGCCGCTCACCATATACAGAGGGTTCTCCGGGCCGATCATACAGGGGGCCACCATGGCCAGCGTGCCATCCGGCGTATCCTTGCTCATGGCCAGCAGCTTGATGGAGCGGCCCAGCGCCCGGGCATAGACAAAATCATCCGCCGTAATCCCGGTTATGCCCTCCGTATAGATGTTCTGATAGGAGACATTCTGCCCCGTCATCAGGGAGGACAGGATCGCGATCTTGCGGCAGGCGTCGTACCCCTCGATATCAGCCTCCGGGTTGCGCTCCGCATAGCCCTTTTCCTGGGCCTTCTTCAGGGTGCCGGCAAAGTCCGCCCCTTCCTTTTCCATCTTGGTCAGTATATAGTTGGTGGTACCGTTCAAGATACCTGTGATGGCCTCCAGTTTCTCCGCCGTCAGTGAATAATTCAGAGGGCGGATAATGGGAATGCCACCACCCACACTGGCCTCGAAGAGATAGTTGCAGTTGTGCTCCCGGGCGATCTGCAGCAGTTCGGGACCATGCGCCGCCACCAGTTCCTTGTTGGAGGTACACACGCTCTTACCCTTCAGCAGAGCCGCCCTGGTGAAATCGTATGCAGGCCGGGTGCCGCCCATGGTCTCGCAGATAATGGACACTTCCGGATCGTCCATTATGATGTTTACATCGTGAACCACTTTCTGCTCATAGGGGTCCCCGGGGAAATCCCGCAGATCCAGGATATATTTGATCTCCAATTCCGCCGCGGACTTTTTGTTCACCATATCTTTGTTTTTCTCGATGACCTCCACCACACCGCTGCCCACGGTGCCATATCCCAAAACTGCTACATAAATCATATTTCCCTCACATTCTGCCGCCTCAGCAGCCCTTTCGTTTTTGGCTTCGTCCTGGGGTGCGGTTCCGTCCCCCAGGACGAAGCCGCACCCTATTCCTTCGCCAGGATCTTCACATGGCGCACGCCCTTCTGACTCTCCAGTTCCTGAATCATCCGGGCCACATCCCCGGTGGTCTGTAAGATCTGTATGCTTACGCTCAGGGACGCGGCCCCGTTAATGGGAATGCTCTGGTGGATGGTAAGGATGTTCCCCCGGAAATCCGCAATGATTTTCAGCACATCCGACAGCAGCCCCGGCATATCCTCCACCTGCATGGTCAAAGTGATGGTCGTCCCCCGGGCGTTGTCATGGAGTTCAAAGATATCGTCCTTATACTTGTAGAAGGAACTCCTGCTGATCCCCACCGCGTCCACCGCGTCCTGTATGGTTCCCACCTTCTCCGACTCCAGAAGGCCCTTGGCTTCCACCACTTTCAGAAGCACCTCCGGAATTGCCTTCCGCCGCACCATATAATACTTGACATTTTCCTTCATGATGTACTTCTCCCGCGCACATTTGTGCGTCAATGGAAGATATTGTACCACAAGTAAAGTAGGAAAGCAAGGTTTTTATGAAAAAAACGAAAGCGCCGCTACTGCGCAAAAATGCCGTTGTATTCTTCCACTTTGCGGGAGAGCACCTCGTAAATATGCCGCAGGCCGCCCAGGTACTCACTGGAGGGATCCTCGTAGGGCACGCCGCTCTCCACCTGCTTAATCATCCATTCAAAGGCCTGCACCAGGCCATTGAAATCGCCTGCGTATACCTGGCGGCTGGACAGGGATTCCTGCATCAGCTGATTGTTGTCGCTCACCGCCTCGGCGTAGGCCGCCGCCGTCTCCTGCATCTCCTCAAACAGCGGATAGATCGGGGTCAGATCCAGTTCCGTCAGGTTGTAATCGTCTATGCCCTGGTCATAGATCTGGTCCAGTATCTGGGAGGAAAGCGTGAGCATATGGCTGAAGTTGTAGGCAATGAGCCGTCCTTCCTCCAGCATTTTGGCCTCCTGGGCAGCAGTTCTCTCATCCGCGATAACATCTATCTCTGCCAGAAATTGGTCGGCGTAGATGGTGAACTCCTGCAGACATGCCATCAGCCGGATGTGATTGTCCTTGGGCTGCTGGTACTGGTTTTCCTCATAGGTATACTCTGAGTCGTCTATTGCGTTAAATGTCTCCATAATCTCCCGCATGGAGGGAAGCATGGATTCCACCAGCCCATCCAGGGTCTCAAAGGCGGGCGCCATGCCGTACACCACTTCCGCATCCTCCACCGCGTCCATGTTAAAGCCTGTGATCCGATATCCGTAACTGTACTCTGCGTCCTCCCGGAAACGAAACTCCTCCGCAGTGTCCACCACCAGGAAATAATTGCTGATATCATCCATGATCTCCACGATGGTATTGTTCAGCTGCACATAGATATTGAATTTGAGCATATCCATGGTCTCCTGGTCAAGACCCAATTCATTCAGTCCGTCTGTGACGGCGCCTTCCGTGGAAGTGTTGTTTATATCCGTGACGTCACCGCCGCCGGTACTTTCCTGGGTCTGGCCGTCCTCCCGGGACTGTTCCTCTTCCTGCGTATAGCCTTCCATATCAAGGCCCCTGTCCACCGCTCCGCCCACCTGGGCGCCTGTGCCGCAGCCGGCCAGGCACAGCGATATGGCGCAGGCCAGCGCCAGGCCGCCTGTTTTATAATGTTTCATTTCAGCACCTCTTTTCATTCCTGCCGTATTCATACGCCCCATTGATTTCATGCCGCGCGGCCGTCAGCCGGTGAGTACAGGGGCGTACTCACCGCATTATATTCAGGCGCGCCGCCTTGCCTGAGATCCTTTGCCTGAGCACTTGAGCACCCATCGGGCGGCGTTGCCGTGGACAGCAATCTCCTCCATGGGCAATGCATCAAACCAGTGGGCAGCGCATCAAACCAATGGGTATTTGTCGGTCAGTTCCTGTACAATAGCCCTCGCTTCGGGCACTTTCTCCTCGCCGCCCTTGATGATCATGGCGATGGCCTCCGCGATCCTGTCCATATCCGCTGTATTCATACCCCGGGAAGTCACGGCGGGAGTGCCCAGACGCACGCCGCTGGTGACGAAAGGAGACTGGGGATCGTTGGGGATGGTGTTCTTGTTGCAGGTGATATGGGCCGCATCCAACAGTTTCTCCACCGCCTTGCCCGTCAGCCCGTAGCTGGTCAGATCCACCAGCATCAGGTGATTGTCCGTTCCGCCGGATACGATTCGGATCTCACGGCTCATCAGCCCTTTGCACAGCGCCTGGGCATTGTCAATGATGCCCTGCTGATATGCCTTGAATTCGTCGGTGAGCGCCTCCTTGAAGCACACGGCCTTGGCGGCGATCACATGCATGAGAGGGCCTCCCTGGATGCCGGGGAAGATGGCCTTGTTAAAGTTGTACTTGTCCGCCGCCTCTTTGTTGCACAGGATCAGGCCGCCTCTGGGCCCCCGTAGCGTCTTGTGGGTGGTGGTGGTTACCACATCCGCATAGGGAATGGGGCTGGGATGCAGGCCTGCGGCCACCAGTCCGGCGATATGGGCCATATCCACCATCAGCACGGCGCCCACTTCATCGGCCACCTCACGGAATTTCCTGAAATCAATGGTTCTGGCATATGCGGAAGCCCCGGCGATGATCATTTTGGGCTTTGCCTCCAGCGCAATCCTGCGCAGTTCGTCATAGTCAATAAAGCCCTGGTCATTGACGCCGTAGGGTACGATGTGGAAATATTTTCCGGACATATTCACCGGGCTGCCATGGGTCAGGTGTCCGCCGTGGTCCAGGTTCATGCCCATGATGGTGTCCCCCGGCTTGCAGACGGCAAACTGCACCGCCATGTTGGCCTGAGCCCCGGAGTGAGGCTGCACATTGGCGTAGTCGCAGCCGAAGAGTTCCTTAGCCCTGTCGATGGCCAGGTTCTCCACCACGTCCACACAGTCACAGCCGCCGTAGTATCTCTTACCGGGGTATCCCTCTGCGTATTTGTTGGTCAGCGGGCTTCCCATGGCGGCCATCACGGCCCTGCTCACCCAGTTCTCGGACGCGATCAGCTCAATATGGCTGTTCTGCCTGGCCTGTTCATCCTCGATGGCCTGCGCGATCTCCGAGTCAACTTTTCTCACATCCTCTAATGAATACATATGCTCTCCTCCTGCTTTTGCTGTTTTCAAAATGCAAATTCACCTAGAAGTATAACATATCCATGCGAGTTTGCAAGATATTTCTGCCACAGCGCCGCAGATTGTACCCGGAGACGTCTTGCGGAAATATGGGAAACATGGTAAAATCAAGACGCTAAAACGTAACGATAAAAACGGGAATATGCGGTATTCTAAACAGGAGGAGACTATGGAAAAAACATTTCATTTCATATTAAATCCCGTATCCCGTTCCGGCAAGGGACGGAAGCTGTGGGACACCGTAATCGAGCCCTATCTGCAGGCGGCCCGGGTGCGTTATGAGGCCCATTTTTCCAGGGAGGCGGGGGATATCACCCGTCTGTCCAGGGAGATCACCTCCACCCAGAGCACAGAGCTCTGCCATATCGTTGTACTGGGAGGAGACGGCACCATAGACGAGGCGCTGCAGGGAATCAGCGACCTGTCCCGGGTGGCGCTGGGGTATATCCCCATCGGTTCCGGCAACGACTTTACCAGAGATATGCCCATCCCCAGGGACCCGCTGAAAGCGCTGAAAAGGATTCTGGAGGCGGATAAAACCACTGCCGTGGATATAGGCACCACCACATACGAGGACGGTTCCAGCCACCGCTTCATCGTCAGCAGCGGCATCGGTTTTGACGCCGCCGTGTGCGAAGAGACCAACCGCTCGGAGATGAAAGGATTTCTAAACAGGATCGGGCTGGGCAAACTGACTTATCTGGGAATCGCTCTGAAGCAGCTTTTTGCCAGCAGAGCCGTGTCCTGCCAGATCCGTCTGGACGGAGGCGAGCCCATATCCATCCGGAAAATCCTGTTCGTGGCTTTCATGAACCATATGTATGAGGGCGGCGGGTTCAAGTTCGCGCCCCGGGCCGACTACCGGGACGGCCTGCTGGATCTGTGCGTGGTGGGAGATCTGTCCAAAGCGCTGATCCTGTTGGCGCTGCCCACCGCTTTTATGGGCAGACACTATATGTTCCGCGGCATAACGGCCTACCGGGCGCATAAGGTGGAGATTCAGACATCCGCCCCCCTTTGGGTGCACACGGACGGAGAGGTGGCCCGCCGCAGCAACCGGCTGGTAGTGACCTGCCAGCGCCGGGCATTGCAGATGTATATCTGAAGAAAATCTAAAAATTGCTTTGCATTTTCTTAATTTTGTACTTTTCCTCTTGAAAAAAAATATATTTATGCTATATTTAGGGACGTTACTACTCTTATAAGCAGCGGCGTATCTTCGGACGATCAACGGATCAACGTCCTGAAGGCCACAAGACGGGGCAAATGTGGAATTGCCGTCATTCAGGAGGAAAGAATACCCATTATGGAAAAAGTTAAAAACTTCTATATGAAATACCGACACGGCATCCCTCTGGTGCTCTATGGAATACTCTATATGACCTGGTTCTGTTATCTGGAACGGACAGTGACCAAACATTACCATGTGATCCATATGGCCATTGATGACCATATCCCGTTTTGCGAAGTGTTTATTATCCCATATTTTTTATGGTTTCTGTATGTGAGCGCCGTGGTGCTGTACCTCTTCTTTAAAAGCAAGCCGGATTATTGGAGGGCCTGCATCTTCCTGTTTACAGGTATGACCCTGTTCCTGCTGGTGTCCACCCTGTGGCCCAACGGGCATCACCTGCGGCCCTATGCCCTGCCCAGAGACAATATTTTCACCCGGATGGTGGCTCATCTGTGGAGGACGGATACCCCCACCAACCTGTGGCCCAGCATCCATGTGTACAATTCCATTGGCGCCCATGTGGCCCTGTGCCGCTGCCAACTGGGAAAAAAGCGCTGGCTTCGTAACTCGTCGCTGGTCCTGTGTGTATCCATTATTCTGTCCACCATGTTCCTCAAGCAGCACTCCCTGTTTGACGTACTCACCGGCCTGGGCCTGGCTTCCGCCATGTATGTGCTGGTATATCGCCAGGACCTGATCGCAAACCTGAAAGGGGTGTTGCGGGGAAGAGGGAATTCCAGCCCCCAGGCCCAGGGTTAATATGTTAATATGAAAGTTAGATTTCCCGGACAGTCCTCCGGGCCCTAGTGTACCGTATCGTTCACATTTCGCAAAATGACTTGCCTGAATTTCCATCTGCCGCGTTGTCGTCGGTCAACGATGCCACCGCATCGCCTC
>JAAWKU010000061.1 GCA_022797535.1 Lachnospiraceae bacterium
CTGTGCGTTAGCCAGCTTCTCAATATCAGCTTCCTCAGTGGGAACAAACTCATGCAGAGGAGGATCCAGGAAACGGATGGTAACCGGGTTGCCCTCCAGAGCCTCATACAGCGCTTCGAAGTCGCCCTGCTGGTAAGGCAGAATCTTCTCCAGTGCCGTCTCCCTCTCCTCGGCAGTGTCGGAGCAGATCATCTCACGGAACGCGGCGATTCTGTCCTCCTCAAAGAACATGTGCTCGGTACGGCACAGGCCAATGCCTTCAGCGCCCAGCTCACGGGCCTTCCTGGCATCCTCGGGAGTATCTGCGTTGGTGCGGACCTTCAGGGTTCTGAACTTGTCAGCCCAGGCCATTACACGGCCGAAGGTACCTGCGATGGTGGCGTCTACGGTTGCGATCTGACCGGCATAGATATTACCGGTGGTACCATCGATGGAGATGTAGTCTCCCTCATGGAACTCCTGACCAGCCAGCGTAAATTTCTTATTCTCCTCATCCATGGCGATATCGCCGCAGCCGGATACACAGCAGGTACCCATGCCACGGGCAACCACTGCCGCATGAGAGGTCATGCCGCCGCGCACGGTCAGGATACCCTGAGCGGCCTTCATGCCGGTGATATCCTCGGGAGAGGTCTCCAGACGAACCAGAACCACTTTTTCGCCCCTTGCGTTCCAGGCTTCCGCGTCCTCGGCGGTAAATACCACCTTACCACAGGCAGCGCCGGGAGACGCACCCAGGCCCTTGCCCAGAGGCGTGGCAGCTTTCAGGGCTGCGGTGTCAAACTGGGGATGCAGCAGCGTGTCCAGATTGCGGGGGTCGATCATGGCCACCGCCTCTGCCTCGGTCTTGTGACCCTCGTCCACCAGATCGCAGGCAATCTGCAAAGCAGCCTGGGCAGTTCTCTTGCCATTGCGGCACTGCAGCATGTACAGCTTCTTATTTTCAACGGTGAATTCCATATCCTGCATGTCATGGTAGTGGTTCTCCAGGATCTCACATACCTTGATGAACTCTTCATATGCTTCGGGGAACTCCTGCTCCATCTGCGCGATGGGCATGGGAGTACGCACGCCTGCAACCACGTCCTCACCCTGAGCGTTCTTCAGGAACTCACCCATCAGCTTCTTCTCGCCGGTGGCCGGGTCACGGGTGAAAGCAACGCCTGTACCGGACTGATCGTTCAGATTACCAAACACCATGGGCATAACGTTTACTGCGGTACCCCAGGAATAAGGGATGTCGTTGTCGCGACGGTATACATTGGCGCGGGGGTTGTCCCAGGAACGGAAAACCGCCTCGATGGCCAGCTTCAACTGCTCTACGGGATCAGAGGGGAAATCCTTGCCCAACTGGTTCTTGTACTCTGCCTTGAACTGCTCTGCCAGAGTCTTGAGATCGGCAGCAGTCAGATCCACGTCAAACTGAACACCCTTCTCCTCTTTCATCTTGTCGATCAGCTGCTCGAAATACTTCTTGCCGACCTCCATAACCACATCGGAGAACATCTGGATAAAACGCCTGTAGGAATCATATACAAAACGTTCAAAAGCAGGATCGGAGTTGCCGGCGATCATGGCCGCAACCACTTCGTCATTCAAACCCAGGTTCAGGATGGTATCCATCATACCAGGCATGGAAGCCCTTGCACCGGAACGTACAGACACCAGCAGAGGATTCTTCAGATCTCCGAACTTCTTGCCGTTGATCTTCTCCATCTCGGCAACGCCGTCCATAGCCTGTGCCATAATCTCGTCATTGATCCTGCGGCCATCCTCATAGTATTGTGTACAGGCTTCTGTGGTGATGGTAAAGCCCTGCGGAACGGGAAGCCCGATGCTCGTCATCTCAGCCAGGTTAGCGCCCTTGCCGCCGAGAAGATTACGCATGGTCATGTCGCCTTCTGCAAACGAATAAACCCATTTCTTCATGTTTGTCTTTCTCCCTCTTTCTAAAGTTTAATTGATCTACAATTGTGTCCGGAAATATCATCTTCCCGAACTCGCATCTTACATTTTATCAATTTGACAAAAAAATATCAAGGTATTTAAAATAATTCTTTTTTTGGTTACTCACTTTCGTCCATTATACTCAAACTACCCGTTATAATGTTTTCTTTTTTGGCAAATATATACAAAAATGTAAGCATTTACATTTCTTTTTTCCCTTTTCCCGGCAAAAAACAGGATTAATGCTTGCAATTTCCGGGAATTTCAGTAAAATAAGAAGAAGCGCAGCAGGGAACTTATAATCAGCATATCCCCGAGTTGCGCGCTTCAAAGTACAGGAACACTGGAAGCGGCCGGAGCGGGAGCGCCGCCATTGGTGGCGGCACAGGGAATACGCAGAACTCTTAAATGCCTATTTCCACGCGTTATGGAGCTCCATACCGGAATGTCAAGGCAGCCGGAGCGGGAGCACAGTCATGGAAACCCGGGCAGGGGATATGCGGAACTCTTCATTTTCAGAAAGGTTTTAAATATGATCAGTGCAAACAATGTAACTTACCGCGTGGGCAAGAAGGCCCTGTTCGAGGATGTGAACATCAAGTTCACGGAGGGCAACTGTTACGGTCTCATCGGCGCTAACGGCGCTGGCAAGTCCACTTTTTTAAAAATCCTCTCCGGGGCTCTGGATACCACCAACGGGGACATCGTCATCACCCCCGGCCAGCGTCTTTCGGTGCTGGAGCAGGATCATTTCAAATATGACGAATATGTGGTCATGGACACCGTTATCATGGGCAATCAGCGCCTGTACCAGATTATGAAGGAAAAAGACGCCATCTACGCCAAGGAGGACTTCTCCGATGAGGACGGCATCCGGGCCAGTGAACTGGAGGCAGAATTTGCAGAGATGGACGGCTGGGAGGCAGAATCAGGCGCCGCCATGCTGTTAAACGGCCTGGGGATCGGCTCCGAGTTTCACTACTCTCTGATGAAAGACCTGGAGAGTAATATCAAAGTCAAAGTACTGCTGGCGAAAGCCCTCTTCGGCAACCCGGACATCCTGTTGCTGGACGAGCCCACCAACCATCTGGATCTGGACGCCATCGCCTGGCTGGAAGAATTTTTGATCAATTTTGAAAATACGGTTATTGTGGTATCCCACGACCGCTATTTCCTGAACAAGGTCTGCACCCATACCGCCGATATCGACTACGGAAAAATCCAGTTGTACGCAGGCAACTACGATTTCTGGTATGAATCCAGCCAGCTTCTGATCAAACAGATGAAAGAGGCCAATAAAAAGAAGGAAGAAAAGATCAAGGAACTGCAGGAATTTATCTCCCGCTTCTCCGCCAACGCCAGCAAGTCCAAGCAGGCCACATCCCGCAAGAGAGCTCTGGAGAAAATTGAGTTGGACGAGATCAAGCCCTCCAGCAGAAAGTACCCCTATATTGACTTCCGCCCTGACAGAGAGATCGGCAACGAAGTGCTTACCGTGGAGCATCTGTCCAAGACCATAAACGGGGAAAAAGTGCTGGACGACATCTCCTTTATCGTGGGCCACGAAGACAAAATCGCCCTGGTGGGCAGCAACGAGATCGCCAAGACCACCTTGTTCCAGATTCTGGCGGGAGAAATGGAACCGGACGAAGGCAGTTACAAGTGGGGCGTCACCACATCCCAGGCTTATTTCCCCAAAGACAACACGGAAGAGTTTGACAATGACCTGACCATCGCGGACTGGCTCACGGGCTACTCCCCGGTAAAGGACGTAACCTATGTAAGAGGCTTTTTGGGCCGTATGCTTTTCGCTGGTGAGGACGGCGTAAAAAAAGTCAGAATTCTCTCCGGCGGTGAGAAGGTGCGTTGTCTTTTGTCAAAAATGATGATCAGCGGCGCCAACTGCCTGCTTTTTGACGAGCCCACCAACCACCTGGATATGGAGTCCATCACCGCCCTGAACAACGGTGTAATCAAGTTCCCCGGCGTGGTGCTGTTCTCCTGTCATGACCATCAGTTCGTGCAGACCACGGCCAATCGGATCATGGAGATATTGCCCGGCGGCCAGCTGATCGACAAGATCACCACCTACGACGAGTATCTGGCCAGCGATGAAATGGCCAGAAAGCGCACCGTATTCACGGCCAACCGTGAGGGAGACGAAGAATAACGGAGATCCGGCTTCACCGGACTTTCAAACCCCAGGACCCGCCCGTATCACGGACGGGTTCTGGCATTCAAAAAGGAGCAGTCCCATGGTTGATTTACATGTACACTCCACCCGTTCTGACGGAACCTGCACCCCCACAGAATTGGTGGACTATGCGGTAAAAAAAGGGCTTACCGCCTTTGCATTGACGGATCACGACACGGTGGACGGCCTGGACGAGGCCATCCAGTATGCCTCCGGGCTGCGGGCACAGGCCGAAGGCAAAAAAAGTATCTCCCATCAGAAGGATGCCTGTCAGGCTGCAGCACCTGTTCCGGAACACCATCCCAGAGGTTCCAGACATATGGTTCCTGATACCCAAATTGCAGGTTCCGGGCATATGTTCCCGGATACCCAAGTCCTGGGTTCCGAATGCATGATTCCTGATACCCAAGTCCTGCGTTCTGGGCAAATGATTCAGGAATCCCCACTCTCTGTTTCCGGGCATACACTTCAGGAAGATCAACCCCTGGGTTTCGGAGCCACATGCCCCGAAACCGCAGCCACAAAATTCACCCCCATTCCGGAAGTGGTTCCCGGCGTGGAACTCTCCACCGAATACCAGGGAAAGGACGTGCATATACTGGGGCTGTTTATCGACCACCACAATGCCCTCTTTCTGGAATACCTGAGTGACTTTGTAGCCTCCCGGGATACCCGCAATCACAAGATGTGTGCCCTGCTGCAGGAAACGGGAATGGATATCTCCTACGAAAAGCTGCTGAGGACCTTCCCCGGTTCCGTGATCACCAGAGCCCATTATGCCAAGTACATGCTGGCTCACGGCTACGTCAAGAGCATGGCGGAAGCATTTGAGCGCTATGTGGGAGACCGTTGTCCATATTATGTGCCCAGGGAAAAGGTGACTCCCGCCCAGGCTGTGGAGCTGATTCTGGAAGCAGGCGGCGTCCCCATCCTGGCCCACCCCATCCTCTACCATATGAGCGACGCCAGACTGGACAGCCTGGTAGGAGAATTAAAAGAGGCGGGTCTGCTGGGCATCGAGGCCCTTTACGGTACCTACCACACCTGTGATGAGCGCCGGATCCGAAGTCTGGCAAAAAAATACGGCCTGCTGGTCAGCGGCGGTTCTGATTTTCACGGAGACAATAAACCCGGCCTTGACTTGGGCACAGGTTACGGCAGACTGTGCGTGCCGGAGGAAGTGCTGGAGCGGATCCGGCAGGCCCATATCCGCTCTGTCTTTCCCGCCTGACATTTGAAATACTGCGGAAATTGTGCAATTTATAAAGAGGAACCTGCCGGTCCCATAGAACGGCAAGTTCCTCTCTCATTTTTAAGATATCCTTTCGTCGAAAAACCTTAAATTTCCTCTGTCTTAACGGTTTCCTCTGCAGGGGCAGCCTCCTCCGCAGGCGCTGTCTCAGGGGCAGCGGCCTCCTCGGTCACTTCCGTGACATCTCCTTCTTCCACCACCTCTTCAGGCTCGGGCTCAGGCAGCTTTGCGCCGCAATAGGAACAGAAGGCAGCAGAATAACTCACTTCCTTGCCGCAGTCCGGGCACTCCTGACGGCCCTTCAGCTTGCGGATTTCCCTCTTCAAGTGGTCGATCTCTTCCACAGTGGCATCAATCACCGCAAACTTTTCAGCCACCTCTTCCGGCGCGTCCTCCTTCTGGGCCTCATACACATACTTGCCCAGTTCAATGTAGGCGCCCTTAACGGACTCCTCTTTCTCGGCAATCTGGCCGGTCAGCTTGGCGATCTCGGCAAGTTCCTTCGCCTTCTTGGTCACATCCTTACTTTTGCTGCTAATGGTGCTGCCTACCTTGTTAAAAAAATCCATACTTTTCTCCTCCTGACTTTGAGTTCCGCATATTCCGCCCACCGCACACATCTTTTGCCGTAAATTCGGCCGCTTGAACGTCCGCACTTGCAGCAGTACGCTGTCCGGGGATATGCTGTTTTGAGTTCCGCATCCAAATTGGATGCCGTGCCAGGGTACCGGCGCGCCGGCTGTCACACCGCCACACGCTATCCCTCTATGATCAGGTACCTTCCGTCGCCGATGTCGAACACTTCGTCTGCCTCCAGAATCCCGTCCTCGTCGGCGCCTTCCAGATCTAACCCCTCCTCTTCAAAGAAATTCAACACTTCATTCTTGCTGCCCACTACGACAGCCATGCATTCCTCCAGGAAATCCTCGGCTTCCTCCAGGCTGTCCGCCACCTTCTCGGGAAACAACTGCAGCTGATTATTCAGGAAGCACTGCAAAACCGCGTCATCGTACTCATGCATCATATAAATCCTCCTATTGATCCACATAAGTAAATATAAGAAGTTTGCTTCTTGCCCCTATCATATCGCCTTTGATGTCCACCGTCAAGTATTTACCGGGAAATATTACCTGTGATGCCCATGGTCTTTAACTCCTGATACAGCCTTGCCACAGGCAGGCCCACCACATTGCTGTAATCCCCTTCAATGGCCTTCACAAAACGGCTGCCCAGCCCCTGGATCCCGTAGCCTCCCGCCTTGTCCATAGGCTCTCCTGTGGATATATACCAACTGATTTCCTCCTCTGTCATAGGATAAAACTGTACTTGGGTACACTCATGGAACGTATGCCGCCGGGTCCTGCCCCGGCTGTGATGATACAGCGTCACGCCGGTGTATACCTGATGCCGCCTGCCGGACAGCCGCCTCAACATCTCCGCCGCATTCTTTGCGTCGGCGGGTTTTCCCAAGATCTGTCCGTCCACCGACACCAGAGTGTCCGCCCCGATCACCAAAATTTCCTCCTCCGAACAGGATTCCTCCCGTGAACAAGAATAATTTTGTCCTGTTCTCCGAGTTTCCTTCTGGATCCCGAACATCTCCGCACCCTGCGCCTTCCTGGAAGCATCAGCTTGGACACCCGAATGCTCTTCGGAAGTCTCTTCAGCACCGGCCGCCGCGCTCTCACCGGAAGCCTCTTCAGCACTGCCTGCCGTGCTCTCCCTGGAAGCCTTCTCACCACCGGCCGCCGCGCTCTCACCGGAAGCCTCTGGCCGCAATTTCTGCAATACATCGCAGGCTTTCTGGGCCGACAGCTGCTCGACCACCTTTGCAGGCTCTGTCTCCGTGACACATTCTTCCACGCCGCTGACCACTACCCTATAGTCCAGTCCCAACCCCGCCAGAAGTTCACGCCGTCTGGGAGATCCAGATGCCAACACAATTTTCATAGAGATCCTTCCTGAAATCAATGTTTGCTGCTTCAGTAACTACGGTAGCGCTGCAACTGTTGTTCTCCACCAATCTCTATACTTTTGTATAATATTATATGGCATATAGTATTGGTTTGAACATACTATACGACATATAATATGCTTTGTCAATGACTTTTTTGATAAAAAATATTAAAAATTCATAAAGCAGGGTCATGACAGGTGTATCCTGTCATGACCCTGAATATGTCGATCTGAACACGTTCTCCTGAATACGCCCACTGAAAAGTCTACTCCCGGACGCATCCTCCTGAACTCGCCCACTGAAAAGTTTACTCCCGGACGCATTCTCCCGAACATGCTCCCTGAAAAGTCTCCTCCCGGACGCGTCCTCCTGAACTCGCTCCCTGAAAGTCTACTCTCTGACGCATCCTCCTGAACTCGCTCCCTGAAAGTCTACTCTCTGACGCATCCTCCTGAACTCGCCCACTGAAAAGTTTACTCCCGGACGCATTCTCCCGAACTCGCTCCCTGAAAAGTCTCCTCCCGGACGCATTCTCCTGAACACGCCCCCTGAAAAGTCTACTCCCGGACGCATCCTCCTGAATACGCCCCCTGTCAGTTCCCAATCCCCGATGTTTAGCGGTGTACCTCGGGCACAAATCTGCGGTTCTCACTCACCGGCTCCTGAGCCGCTTCTTTGGCCTCCCGCCGGGCCTCTTCGCAAAAATACTCCTGGGAGCCAAAGCGTTCCTTCCCCCTCTTATCCACCTTGGCATAAGCGCCGTCGGGCTGCAGCACATGGGCCTTCACATTATCCTTAAGTTGAGCTCTCAAAATCTCATACAGCTTCTCCTTTAACGCTGGTTCCTCCACCGGGAACAGGATTTCCACCCGGCGCTCCAGATTACGGGGCATCCAGTCCGCGCTGCCGCAGTAGATCTCCTCGTTCTCCCCGTTCAGGAAATAGAAGATACGGCTGTGTTCCAGGAAATTTCCTACAATGGATCGCACCGTGATATTTTCACTGACCCCCGGGATGCCGGTCTGCAGACAGCAGATTCCCCGAACGATCAATTCGATCTTCACACCGGCACAGCTGGCCTTATACAGTGCAGCGATCACATCTCTGTCACACAGGGAGTTCATCTTCGCTATGATGTGAGCCGCCTTGCCTGCCCGGGCGTAATCCGCCTCCCTGTCGATCAGGTGCAGGAACCGATCTTTGAGCCACAGGGGGGCCAGAGACAGCTTGTTCCATCCCAGAGGCTCCGAGTAACCGCTGAGCATGTTGAACACGGCGGTAGCATCCTCACCGATCATCTCATTGCAGGTCAGCAGGCCCACATCCGTATACAGTTTGGCGGTGGCGTCGTTGTAATTGCCGGTGCCCAGATGCACATACCGCCGGATGCCGTCCTCCTCCCTGCGCACCACCAGGGTAATCTTGCTGTGGGTTTTCAATCCCACCAGGCCATAGATCACATGGCACCCTGCCTTTTCCAGCATCTTGGCCCACACAATATTGTTTTCCTCGTCAAAACGAGCTTTCAGTTCCACCAGCACCGAAACCTGCTTGCCGTTTTCCGCCGCCTGGGCCAGAGCCGCTATGATGGGGGAATGACCGCTGACCCGGTACAGAGTCTGCTTGATCGCCAGCACCTGGGGATCCCGGGCCGCCTGATGAATAAAATCCACCACAGGCGTAAAAGTCTGGTAGGGATGGTGCAGCAGCACATCCCCATTCCTGATCTGGGCAAAGATATCACAGCCCGCAGGAAGCTGGGGCACAGGCTGGGGTTCGTACCCCGGGACTTTCAGCTTTTCAAACCCTTCCAGCCCATACATTTTCATCAAAAAAGTTAAATCCAGGGGACCATCAATGAAGTACAGATTCTGCTCCCCTATATGAAGTTCTTTTCGAATAATTTTCAGCAGCCGCTTGTCGATGTCGCTCTCCACCTCCAGGCGGATCACCTCGCCCCACTGCCGTTTTTTCAGCTGCTTCTCAATCTCCTTAAGCAGATCAGCCGCCTCGTCCTCCTCAATGCTCAGATCCGCATTGCGCATAATTCGGAAAGGATGGGCACAGATCACATTATAATTCAGGAACAGCTTGTGGATGTTCCGCTCAATGACCTCCTCCAGCAGAATCACCTTCAGCGGGCCCTCCCTGCCCTCTTCCATCTCCCTGGGAAGCTGCACGATCCGGGGCAGCACGCTGGGGACCTGCACCGTGGCAAATTCCATTTCTTCCGGCTTGTGCTTTTTTTCCACCAGTGCCCCGATATTCAGAGATTTGTTGCGGATCAGGGGAAAAGGTCTGGAGGAGTCCACGGCCATGGGCGTCAGCACCGGGTACACATTCTCCTCAAAGTATCGGTCGATATAGGCCCCTTCCTCCCTGGATAAATGCTCATGCTGGCGGATCACCAGCAGGCCGTTCTTTTCCAGAAGCGGCAGCAGGCTCCGGTTATATGTGGAATATTGAAGCCCGACCAATTCGTGAATGGCTGCGTCTATTTTTTCCAGCTGCTCCTGGGGCGTCATGCCCGCAATATCCTTCTTGCTGTAGCCCGCATTTACCATATCCTTCAGCGACGCCACCCGCACCATGAAAAACTCATCCAGGTTGGAAGCGGTGATACTCAGGAATTTCAGTCTTTCAAACAGGGGGTTGCCCTTGTCCCTGGCCTCGCTGAGCACCCTGTGGTTAAACAGGATCCAGCTCAGTTCCCGGTTGTTGTAATATTTGGGGTTCGTATAGTCTGTCTCTGCCA
This sequence comes from Lachnospiraceae bacterium, assembly GCA_022797535.1. Lineage (GTDB taxonomy): Bacteria > Bacillota > Clostridia > Lachnospirales > Lachnospiraceae > Acetatifactor. The sequence goes on from JAAWKU010000061.1 coordinate 10,106, forward strand.
TAGTTCTCTCCAATTCATTTTTGCACTGTTTCAAGTCGCTTGCTACATGGGTTTCTTTTGTTTGATTACAGGCTGCACGCTGAACACTTCCTGGAAAAAGTCGGCGCGGGCATCAAATATCCCCCTCTCCAGGGTGATGTCCTCCGGGGTCTCCACCATCAGTACCAGCTGCTCCTCCTTCAAGGTTGCCTTGACGCCTTTCAGTTTCTGCTTGTGGCTCCGATCCAGCGCATTGGCAATACGCAGAATGGCCGTCAGTTTAGCCACGGTCAGGTACGCCCCTTCCGTGAGAGCCGTCCCCTGGGTCTTGATCCGGTCATAGTAGATAAAAGGGGAATGATTGAAACGCACCACGCTGGCCACGATTTCCCGCTCCATATGGGAGAGGCCGATCATCTCCGTAGCCATAATGATCTGGTACGAAGTCTCCCCGATATTTACCATGCTGATATATTTTCCGCAGTCGTGGAGCAGAGCCGCTAGCTGCAGATACAGCCTTTCCCTTTTTCCCAGGCCATGTACTTTTTTCATGCTGTCAAAAATTGTCAGCGTGATATTCTCCAGCGTCTCGGCCCGCTTGCGGCTGCCCTGGTAACGCTTGCTGATGTTCATGGCGCAGGCCAGGATATCCTGGTTGAAATCATGCCCGCTCTGCAGCAGCCTGTTCTGCTGGGCGTATTCATAAGCCATGCCATCGCTCAATGTGATCCCCGGCGCCCAGATCTGCTGCGCCCCGGTGAGCTTCATAATCCGCTTCATAATGAAGGCGCTGATGAAAGTCAGGTTCACCGCCTCTTCAGGAATATCCAGCATCCGGACAAGTTCCGTCATGGGCCTGGTGCGCAGCTGCTGGATAAACTGCTCGTAATCCCCCAGGCTCACCAGTTCGTTTTTCCTGCCTGCATTGGCTGCTTTTCTGCCCACCCACACAGACAGGTAATCGTCCACCACCACGATGGTCTTGATCTCCCGGTCCTTCAGATACAGCTTTTTGTAAGTGGCCAGCTGGGCGCTGACGATCTCGTCGATCAGTTCCTCCCTCTGGCTGCTTCGGGTGTTCATATGATGCAGCAGTTCCTGAAGCCGCAGCACGCCGATCCGCAGATTTTGCGTGGATACCAGCGTGTCATTGTCAAAGAGGGAAATCTGGATGCTTCCCCCGCCGATATCCACGATGGCGGTTCCCTCCCCGATCACGGAGTGAAAGATTTCCCCCCTGAAGGCAATGGCTTTGTAATCCAGAAAGCGCTGCTCGGAATTGCTCAGAACTTCCACTTTAATACCCGTTCGCTGGCGGATCTGGTCCAGCACAATGCCTGTATTTTCGGTCTCACGGATGGCGCTGGTGCCGTAGGCCCGATAATTTGTCACCTTGTATGAATCCATCACATGGGCAAACTCCAACAGCACCCGGCACAGTTCGTCCATCTTGTCATGGCTGATTTTGCCGCTGCCGTAGGTGTCGCTCCCCAGATCCACCCGCTGCCGGATATGCTCAATCACCCGGCCCTGGCTTTTCCCGGAAAATTCAAAAATCTTCAAAGAGAGTTCAAAACTCCCCAGGTCAATCGCTGCAAATGTTTTTACGGCCACTGTTATTCTCTCCTTTCTCGATATCCATTTTCTGTATCTTAATCTTTTCGATCTCCAATTTCCTCAATCTTCAATTTTCTCTATCTCCAGTTTTCCCGATCCCCATTTTTCCAATCTTCAGTTTTCTTGATCTCCAGTTTTCTCGATCTTCATTTTTCCAATCTTCAGTTTTCTCGATCTCCAGTTTTCTCGATCTCCATTTTTCCCGATCTTCAATTTTCCTCGATCTCCAGTTTTCCCGATCCTCAATTTCTCGATCTCCAGTTTTCCCGATCCTCAATTTCCTGATCTCCCATTTTCCCGTTTCCCGGCAAAACCCTTTTCTCCATCCAAATAGATCGGAGCCCCTTCGACGATCCTTGTGTGTTTTTCAAAATTAACTATATGCCGCAGGCCTCATTCCCCCGCTGTCCCAGCAGATAATCCACAAACTGCTGGGCGCTTCTGCCGGAACGGCCGCTGTGGGCCAGTTCCCATTTGTTGGCCTCAGCCAGCAGTTCTTCCCGGCCAAGTTCCAGGCCATGGCGCCGGGCCAGTGTGACCACAATGTCCTGAAATTCCCTGGGAGTGGGAGAGCCAAAATAAATGGTCACGCCAAAGCGGTATACCAGAGACAACTTCTCCTGCACGGTGTCGCTGGTGTGCATGTCCTGCCGGATCTCCTCTTTGTCGCTGAAATTCTCCCGGATCAGATGACGCCGATTGGAAGTGGCATAGATCAGGATATTCTCCGGCTTTTTCTCCAGCCCTCCCTCGATGACGGCCTTCAGGTATTTGTACTCCGTCTCATGTTCCTCAAAGCTGAGGTCATCCATGTAAATGATAAATTTGTAATTTCGATTCTTGATCTGGCTGATGCACTCCTGCAAATCCTGAAACTGGTGCCTGTAAATCTCAATGATCCGCAGCCCCCGGTCATAGTAGGCGTTGGCGATGGCCTTGATGCTGGAGGACTTACCCGTGCCCGCGTCTCCGAAGAGCAGACAGTTGTTGGCAGCCCGTCCTGCCACAAAAGCCTCTGTATTATCCACCAGTTTCTGTTTTGGGATCTCATAGCCCACCAGATCGTCCAACCGCACGTGGGCGATATTCAGGATGGGGCGAATCTCCACATGCCCCTCACGGTCACGGCAGACCCGGAAGGACTTGTGCAGGCCGAATTTCCCCACACCGTACTCTCTGTAGAACTGGGTCAGAGTGTCTTTCATCTCCCCGGCCGTGGCGTCCCGACAAAGCGCCTGAGCCAATTCGCAGATCCGGGCGCAGATGCGGGTGTTATACACCTTGCTCTCCCGGCTGCTGCTGACATAGTCCTCCACCAGAGCCCACTCCGGCGCTTGCAGTGCCTGAACCATGGGGGTAAAATCATAGTCATAGAATTCCTTAAAGATTTCGATATCATGCAGGGCAGCCTGGTTGATGGTGCCCTCTATGGCCCCCCGGATTTCGCAGCCGCAGCTATAGCTGTTCTCATCGTTCACCAACAGATTGGCCAGATAGCAGTGCCACAGATTGCCATGAAAGCCATAGCTGCCAGCCTGTTCAATCAGCCCGTGAATACACTGATAAAGCAACGCCGAGAGATCCTCCCGGTTATAATATGCGTCATCATAATGTTTCATGAGCCAGGTCACATCATAGAGCAGCTTCTCCCCCTCCAGATTTCGATAGACGATCAATTCCTGTTCTCTCATAGTTCATACACTCCTGTTTTAGTCCTGCTATCTCCATTTTCCCTTCAGAGTACTCAGCGCTTTAGTAATTCCCCAATATCTTCATGTTCCGGGCCTCGTCCCGCAGTCCCCGCAGCGCGTTCTTCACGGCGCTGTCCGCCAGATTGCCCTCGAAATCAATAAAGAAACGGTACTCCCAGCTGCGATCCTCAATGGGCCTGCTCTCGATCTTACACAGGTTTAAGTTGTTGTAGATAAAATGGGACAGCATATGGTACAGAGACCCGCTCTGGTGGGGCAGTTCAAAGCAGATGCTGATCTTGGCCGCATCCTTTCTGAAAATCTTCTGGTTGGTCACGATGATGAATCGGGTGGAATTGTCTTTCTCCTGATTGATACCCTGCCGCAGCACCTCCAGCCCATACACTTTCGCCGCGTACTCACTGGCCACGGCGGCCTGGGACTTGTCCCCCTCCTCCGCCACCTTCTTGGCCGCGAAGGCGTTGTTCTGCATGCTGATCTGCCGCCAGTCATGACCGGACAGAAAGCGGCTGCTCTGCATCAGAGACTGGGGATGGCTGTACACTGTGCGTATATCCTCCGGCTTCGCCCCCGGCACCCCCAGCAGGCAGTGATTGATCTGCAGAATCTGTTCCCCCACAATGTAATTCTCGAATTCCACCAGCAGATCATAGATTTCGCTGACTATGCCCGCCGTGCTGTTTTCTATGGGAAGTACGGCGAAATCGGCGCTCCCCTCATCAATGGCGCTCATGGCGTCCCTGAAAGTGTCCACATGAAGGCTCCGTATCCCCTCTCCAAAATACTGGGTCATGGCCGCCTGTGAATAAGCGCCCTCCGCCCCCTGAAACACCACTCTGGCGCTCTGGGTTTCCAGTTCTTCTACCTGGATAAAGGGAAGCCTGCCCATGCTGCCATGCTGCGCCAGCAGCTGATACTGCAGTTTGCGGCTCATGGACATGATCTGCTCAAACAGTTCCTCCACACCATGGCTGTTGAAAGCGTTATGGGTCAGTGACTTGACCCTGGCCAGCTTCTCCATCTCCCGCTGCCGGTCAAACACCTTCTTGCCCGTCTCGATCTTATACTCCGCCACCTGGCCGCATATCCCCATCCGCTGCTCATACAGGCTGACGATCTGCCGGTCTATGGTGTCAATCTGTTCCCGAAGTTCCAATAAATCCATGAGAATTCCTCCGTCTATATCCAACTGTCTGTCTACTTGACCCGGGGCGTATTTTCCCTGCCGCCGGGAATCCGATGCCATAGTAAATCAAATTTAGTTTACTCCAAAACCCACTTGATCGCAAGACCAACTATGTGATATATTCATAAAAGAAAGAGTTTATTCCAAGGAGGCCCCTGTCCCATGTCGAAAAAAGTAAAATATATCCTGATTGTCATACTGCTTTTCGCAGTATTCGCCACATTGCTGCTGGTCAACTGGTTTTTGGGCCGCATCCCCTCAAACCCGCCCGGCACGGTAGGCAATACCCCGGGCAATATCAACAATGCCGGCCTGTTCTGTGAGTCTGAAGGCATGGTATATTTCTCCAATCCCCTGGACGGCGGCAAGCTCTACTCCATGACCGTGGACGAACAGGATGTGACCAGACTGGGCAGTTCCCCCGTGCGCAATATCCTGGCAGGCGGGAAATACCTGTACTATTTCCAGACCATCGCCTCCGAGGAGGCCGGCCTGGGTTATGTCCGCAGCCGCAATTCCTTTAACCGCTGTCTGAAATCCGGCAAGGAGGCCGTCTCCCTGGCCACGGACGTGGTGGTTTCCGGGCAGCTGGTGGACAATTACCTGTATCTGCTCACCGCCGGGGATCCCACCCCTGTCTTTTACAAGCTGAAAATTGACAAATCCGACAAACAGGTATTGGCCGAATACCAGGTAAATCCCGCCTGCGCCCGGGACGGTGTCATCTATTATAATGGAACCCAGAGCAATCATTACCTCTATGCCCTGAATACCAACGGGGACACGGTTTCGGAAGTGTGGGCGGGCAATCTCTGGTATCCCTGCCTGGAGGGCAATTATCTCTATTATATGGATGTGGCCAACGATTACCGGCTGTGCCGGTACGATATGAATCAGAAAGTGGTGGAAGTGCTGACCAATGACCGGGTGGACTGTTTCAACGTAGGCGGAGGCTATATCTACTACCAGCATAGTTCTTCCACCGCCCCTGCGCTGAAGGTGATGGGCACGGATGGCTCCAATCCCGTCGTGGTGGCGGAGGGCAACTACACCAACATCAATATGACCTCCCGGTATGTGTACTTCCAGGAGTTCGGCGAGGAAAGTTCCCTGTACCACAGCCCCCTGGGAAGCAGCAGTTACAGTTCCTTCTGACCGGCATTCCCGGGAGTCACTCAGACCCAAAAGAGGGCCGGCGGATCAACCCGCCAGCCCCTTTTTTATCAGATCAATTTCACTCTCCAAGAACGTCTCCCCTCCGCCGTGTCTATGGCGAGGGCAACATATCCAGGCGTGCCCCCATTGTCCCCCATTGGCATTCCCAATATGCCTGCCTTCGCTTTTGTTTTGCTTCGGCAGCAAGGGCATGCCCTCCTGATTGTACGTTCATTCCTTTCATTCCAGAGCAGAAAAAATCATTTTCATCCCCTCCGTCATATGCATCGTGCCGTCCTCCTCCACCAGCAGGGCTTCCGCGCCGTAGATTTCCGCAAGGCCCATCCCCTGCTCCGAGCCCAGCACAAAGCAGGCGGTGGAGAGGGCGTCCGCCAGCAGGCCGCTGCCGCAGACAACGGTAACGCTGCACAGATCGCTGCAGGCAGGGTAGCCGGTGGCCGGGTCAAGGATATGATGATATCGCACCCCGTCCACCATCACATAACGCTCATAGTCCCCGGAAGTGGAGACAAATTGTTCCCCGGTCAGAGACAGTAACCCCAGGTAATTCCCCTCTTCCCGGGGATGCACAATCGCCACCTTCCAGGGGCTGCCGTCGGATTTCTGCCCATATGTCACCACGCTGCCTCCCACCGCCACCACGGCCCCTGTGATTTGCGGCTGGCTGAGTAAGTATGCACGGATGCGGTCGCAGGCAATGCCCTTTCCAACGGCCCCCAGATCCAGCTGCATCCCCGGCGGAAGGGTAATCCCATCCTCCCAGAACCCTACCCGGCCATAGCCGGTCTGATCCAGGGCCGCCTGAATCTGCCCGTCTGCAGGGACGCCGGAAAATGCCGTCCCGTCCCCGGACTCCTCCCTCCCGTCCAGATTCCACAGACGGCTCAGTCTGCCCAGCGTCACATCCAGCGCACCGCCGCTGTCTTCGGAGACCTGCCAGATCTGAGTCAGAATATCCCTCATCGGAGGAGACACAGAAACAGCGATCCCCTTCTCCTGCCCGGGAGACTGGCCCTCTTCAGAATCCCTTTCATCCGCCAGGCCATTGATCCGGGCCACTTCCGAACCCTCTATCCTCCAGGACAGTTCCCTCTGTTCCAGTTCCTTCACAATCTCCATGACTGTCGCGCAGGCGGATTCCATTGTGCTCTCCGGAGCCGCCTCCCGGTCTGTTCCATCCGCTTCCTCCACATACAGCGTCTGAGATACTATGGTGCCCATGGCCGTATCCACACTGGTCTGTTGACGGACGGAAGGGCCGCCGCAGCCGCACAGCACCACAGCCAGCCCCCCTGCGGCGGCCATTGCCGGTATCCGCATGTGCCTTTTTCTACAAATCTCCTGCTTCATTTTCCCTGTACTTTCTGTTATACTGATATCCATAAGCCGCCACAGGCATTTTCCACCTGAATGTTTCCTGCGCGGCGGCATAATGAAAGGAATACCTATGAATCCCTTAGTCAAAAGAGCCTGCCTGATGGCAGGCGGCATCCTGATGATACTCACATTCTGCATCCTGGCTCTGCTTATTCAACATCGCAGTTCTCAGAACGCGTCTGCCGCCTATACCGCCTTCATCTACCAGGACGGCAGTCTCCTGCAATCCATCCCCTTGAACCAGATAACGGAGACCTGCCGTTTCACCGTGAACGCTGCCCACGGAGGCTACAACATCATAGAGGTCTCCCCCGGCGGCATCGCCATCGCCGAAGCGGATTGCCCGGATCAGATCTGTGTCAGGCAGGGCCAGATCACGGACTCTCTGCTGCCCATCACCTGCCTGCCCCACAGACTGGTGATCGAGTTAAGACCCTCCACCCCGGCGGCTTCCGCCAGCGCTCCTGACGCCGTCGCGTACTGACATGCCTGATGTAAGGAGAATCCCATGCATACCCGTAAACTCACCGTTCTGGCCCTGTTTGCCGCACTGGCCCTGGCCATCTACTCTGTGGAAAGCCTGCTGCCCCCTCCGATCCCCCTTCCGGGGATCAAGCTGGGGCTGGCCAATATCATCACTCTGCTGGTACTTCATCTCTACAGCGCCAGGGATGCCGCCGTGGTGCTGCTGGCCCGGGTCCTGCTGTCCGGCCTGCTCTTTGGACAGGCCATGAGCCTCCTCTACAGCCTCTGCGGAGGGCTGCTCTGTTTTGTGGCCATGGCCCTCGCCAGCCGGATGCTGCACCGGCATTTTCCCGAACTGACCAGCATTCTTGGCGGTATTTTCCACAATATGGGGCAGCTTCTCATCGCCCTGCTGCTCACCTCAGTGCCGGGGGTTCTGGCTTATCTGCCCTACCTGCTGATCAGCGGTATCCTCACCGGGCTTTTCACCGGGCTGTGCGCCCGTTTCGCGCTGCGGTATCTGAGCCGGCTCCTATAAATCACCTGGTCTTTCAGATGCCAGCTGCGCGTACATCTGTCCCATGGTCAGTCCCAGCACCGGATGTCTCACCCAGGGAGCAATCTCTGCCATGGGCCCCAGCACAAACTCTCTATTCTGCATATCCACATGAGGTATGATCAGTTCCTCTGACTCCATCACCATATCATCATACAGCAGGATATCCAGATCCAGTGTGCGGGGCCCCCAGTGCACTTCCCGCTTTCGGTCTGCGCCCTGTTCCACCTCATGCAGATACTCCAGCAATTCCCGGGGCGTCAGCAAAGTCCGTATCTCCATAACCCCGTTTAAAAAGTCCGCCTGCTCCACCCCGCCATAAGGCGCAGTCTGCCGCCAGGAGGACACTTTTTCCAGACGGATGTCCTGCCGTGCCTTCATGGCGTCCACGCCCATCTGCAAATAGTTTTTCCGGTCCCCCATATTGGAGCCCAGCGCCACATACACACGATGCCAGCCCCTGTGGATTTTTACCGATACACTTCCAAAGGGAAGGCCGATGGGAGCCTGGGGCTTACGAATCTCCACATTCAGGGCCTGTACCAGAGGATAACGCCCCAATATCTGTTCCGCCAGGGTCTCCGCCACGGTCTCGATCAGGTCGTAGCTGTGTTGCTGCATCCACTCCGTCACCAAATGACATACCTCCCCATAATGGGTGGACAGGGTCAGATCGTCCTGCCGCCCTGCCTTCCGGGTATCGGTATACAACACCAGGTTCACAAAAAAGAGCTGCCCCTTCTCTTTCTCCTCCGGGAAAACCCCATGATGGGCGTAAACCTCCAGATTGTCAATGCGTATCTCGTCCCATCTCTTCCCCATGCACATTTTATCGCCTTCTTTCCGTATTATTTCGCATTTCCCCGAATACACACAGTCCGCTGTTCCCACATCCGGCCACCTCACATCCGTAAATCATTGCACTGCCTCGGAGGATTTTTACTCAGCTTTAGGGCGCCGGCTTTCTCTCCTCCAGAATGGCCCTGACCATACGGATGGCCCGTACATTCTCTTTCACGTCATGCACCCGCACGAAGGCGCATCCTTTCAGCACCCCCATAACGGTGGTTACCAATGTGCCCTCCAGCCGCTCCGCCACCGGCAGATCCAGCGTCAGCCCCACCACCGACTTGCGGCTGGTCCCCAACAGCAGCGGATATCCGAGAACGCTCAGGGAATCCAGATGATGGATCACCTGCAGATTCTGTTCATAGGATTTGGCAAAACCCACACCGGGATCCAGGATAATCCGATCCCTCCCGATCCCTGCCCGAAGGGCCAGTTCCACTGACTCTGCCAAATCCGCCGCCACATCTTCCTGAAAGTTCCTGTAGCCAAATTCATTGTGAGGGTCTCCCGCCAAAGCATTGTGAGGGTCTCTCACCGAAGTCAGGGAGGTGGGAGAAGGTACCTTCCTGCGGTTGTGCATCAGGCAGCAGGCCACGCCATGTTCGCCGATCACCCGGGCCATCTCCCCATCCCACTTCAGCCCCCAGATATCGTTGATCAGGTCCACGCCTGCGCCAATCCCCGCCTCCGCCACCTGGCTTTTATAGGTGTCCAGAGAGACGGGGACGTCAAACCGGGCCTTCACGGCCTGAATATAGGGCAACACCCGCTCCAGTTCCTCCTGCGCAGGCATGCTGTAATTTGATCCCGGCCTGGTAGATTCCCCCCCGATATCCAGAATATCCATGCCCTCGGCCAGCATTTCCTCCACATGCCGGAGAGCGCTGTCCATACTGTTCCATTTCCCCCCGTCAGAAAACGAGTCCGGGGTCACATTCAATATACCCATCACATAAGTTCTGTTATCTACGTCAAATTCCCTGCTGCCAATCCTCATATGATTTTATCCTTTCTTTGTCGGAGGCATGCGCCTTTCAGCTTTTCCGCAGCTTCCTCTGCTCCTAGTGTACTGTATCGTTGACTTTCAGTAAAATGACGCCGGATGAATTTTCAGTCTGCAAGGCGGAGGAGGGAGGCGATGCGGTGGCATCGTTGACCG
>JAAWKU010000062.1 GCA_022797535.1 Lachnospiraceae bacterium
AATGGGATATGCCGCCCTTATAGGGGTAAACAGGCCCCACCAGCACAATTTTCTTTGAATGTTCCATTTCTCACCCTGAAGATTTAACATTATTTACAAATTGTTAATTTGTATGGCTACAAACACAACTGCCTGATTACTTCATCCTTGTCATCCTGCTCTATTCCCAGGTATCGCTTTGTGACTTCCATGGAAGAGTGATTATAGATCGTCATAATAAGTCCCAGATGCACACCTGACTTCCATGCGTGATATCCAAAGGTTTTTCTCAGAGAATGGCATCCGACTTCTTCCAGACCAAGTTCTTCGGCAGCTTTCCTGATAATCATATAAGCACTGACACGGTTCAAGGGTTCTGTAGAATGTGTGTAGGCTTTATAAATATATTGTCCCTTCACGATACCTTCTTCTTCCCCAAGGCTCTGCAGTGCTCTTTTGGTACTCTCGTTCAATATGATTTTATTGACTTTTCCCGTCTTCATTTCCCCTACGGTGATGTGTTCCTTAAAATCTCTGACGGTGAAATTATATACGTTCTCCCACCTCAGCCCCAGTATATCGCTGATGCGGAGCGGTACGTTTATACCCATAACTACTAATGCATAATTCCTGATTTCGCCTCTGCGCAAAAAATACTTCTTTAGTCTTTCAATATCCTTCTTGTTCCGTATCGGCTGCATTGTAGACATCTATAGTTACTCTTTCTTCGTTTAATCAGAGAGTTTTTCCCGCTTCTTCTCTACATCCATCTTTCTGACATTGTACTGAATGTCTTCCAATATTTTTCGATTCGCCGCTATTACATCAGCCAGCACCCCTATTACTTCACACATAACACCAAGCAGGATCAGCATGCTGGCCAGGATCAACGACTGAATATGCCCGTTGGCAGTCCTCATGCACAGTAACACAATATAGCGGATCCCTATACCCACACCGCAGATAAACGGTATAAATCCCAAATAGGTAAAAAATCTCAGAGGCTTGTACATCACATAGGCCCGTACAATCGTAACCATGGATTTCTTAACATATCCGAACATACTGCTGAACAATCTGGAAGGCCGCAATTCCGCATTTGTCCGTACAGGCACAGACATGATCGCCATCTTTGTGCGCCCCGCCTGCACAATGGTCTCCAGCGTATAGGTATACTCATTTACCACATTTATGCGAAGCGCCGCCTCCCTGCTGTAAGCCCGAAAGCCGCTGGGGGCATCGGGTATATTTGTATTGGAAGCCTTTCGCACCACCCAGCTTCCAAAATGCTGCAGCCTTTTCTTTAAAGGCGAAAAATGCTCCGTCTGATCAATGGGCCTCTCCCCAATCACAATATCCGCTTTCCCTTCCAGTATAGGACGGACGATGGTCTCAATATCCTCGCCGCAGTACTGATTATCGGCATCGGTATTCACAATAATATCTGCTCCGTGTTCCAGGCACGCCTCGATTCCCGCCATAAATCCCTTGGCCAGTCCTCTGTTGCGGGTAAAACTCACCACATAATTAACGCCCCAGTTCATTGCCACCTCTACGGTGTTGTCCTTACTGCCGTCATTTATAATCAGATATTCTATTTCGTCTATGCCTTCGATCTGCCTGGGTAAATCGTTTAGCGCAACCTCCAGCGTTTCCGCTTCATTATAGCAAGGTATCTGTATAATCAGCTTCATCTACTGACCCTCTCGTTTTTCCTAGTCTATCTGAAATGATATAAAACTATACGGAATCCATTGATTCGCAATACAAAAATCTGATTTTTCTTATAAAAACCTGAAAACCCATTTACCATTCTATATGTTGCTTTTCCAAAAGTCAATATATTATAAATCTATAATAGTTAATCCCTGCAAAACACGTCCCGGGTATATACCTTTTCCTGCACATCTCTCAGGCACTCTTCCATGCGATTGGTCACAATTACTGTAGAAATCTGTTTAAATTCGTCCAAACTGCGAATCACTTCATGACCATACAATGCATTTTCCTTGAGAGCAGGCTCAAAAATCACCACTCTTTTCTCCGCTTTCTCAAAGCGTTTCATAACGCCCAGAATCGCGCTTTTGCGGAAATTGTCGGAATTTGCCTTCATTGTCAGTCGGTATATGCCGATGGTGTAATCCTCGCCGCCATTGACAGCCAGTGCCCGGTCCATCACCTGTGAGGCAATATAGTCCTTGCGGGTTCGGTTAGCCTCTACAATGGCATCCACCATGTTCTCGGGCACATCCCTGTAGTTGGCCCGCAGTTGTTTTGTGTCCTTGGGCAGACAGTATCCGCCATAGCCAAAGGAAGGGTTATTGTAATGCATGCCGATTCGAGGGTCAAGACACATTCCCCTGATAATCTGCGCCGTGTTCAACCCCTTGACTTCCGCATAGGTATCCAGTTCATTAAAAAAGGCGACTCTCATCGCCAGATAGGAATTGGCAAACAGTTTGACGGCTTCCGCCTCCGTCAAATTGGTAAAGACGATTTCCATGTCCTTGCGAATCGCGCCCTCTTTTAACAGTTGCGCAAAAATACGGGCCTTTTCGGCAACCTCCTCGTCATTTTGGGGGATCCCCACCACAATCCGGGATGGATACAGATTGTCATACAAAGCCTTCCCCTCCCGCAAAAATTCGGGTGAGAATATGACATTCGTAATCCCGTATTTTTCCCTGATGGATTGTGTATAACCCACAGGAACCGTGGACTTGACTACAATTAACGCTTTTGAAGCACTTGCAATCACCTGGTCTATAACCGCTTCCACTGCCGAAGTGTCAAAGCTGTCCAATTCCTCGTCATAATTGGTCGGTGCCGAGATAATAATATAATCCGCGTCGCGATAGGCAGCGGTTCCGTCCAGAGTAGCGTGAAGACGAAGATTGTCCTTTTTTAAATATTCCTCGATTTCCGCGTCAACGATTGGAGAAATACGTCGGTTAATCATTTCCACTTTTTCGGGAATTATATCAACAGCCTCAACTTCATTATTCTGTGCCAGAAGAACTGCGTTGGAAAGTCCCACATAGCCAGTGCCCGCAACTGCTATTTTCATCTATAGTTCCTCATTTCATGAATATACATACACAATTTGGGAAAAGCTGAAATTCAGCGAACCTTATTTAAAATAAATAAGGTCTACGTTCTAAGTCAGTATAATACAAGTCCGTTTTGGAAGTCAAGCCTTTTCACCAAATTCCATCATAACCCAGCATAAAATAAGATGTCTAAATATATCTGTGATTATTTTTTACCCTAAATTTGTGATTCAATGGTCTGCCTCCAGCAAATGGATTCTATACATTTTCTCTTTTGAGACATCTGAGGGTGAACATACATATTCAGAGTAGTATTTATGCTGCTATGCCCCAATATTTCACTTACTACCTTATAATCCGCCCCGCTCTCTATACACTTCGTAGCAAAAGTATGCCGGAGACTATGAAACTTGATGTGCGTTATTCCCTGCATATGCAGAAAAACATTATAGTGTTTCCGGTATGTTCTGGGTTCGATATAGCGTTCGGAATTGGTAAGGATATAGTGTTGGGGATTCATGTCCCCAACTTCTGCAATCAATTCACACATTTTTTCCGAAAGAGGTATATCACGGACGGAAGACTCCGTTTTGGGGCTGGTAATCACTACATATGATTTGGGATTGGAGTTTTTCAGATAAATGCGCTGCATTGTTTTTGTGACATGGAGGACCCGCTCGCTTGTGTTAACGTCGGACCATTTCAGCGCGCATAACTCTCCGATCCGCAGGCCGCTGTTGATGCACAGGAGAATACCCAGCGTCTCCGGCGTCAGGTCTGCCAAAACAGCGCTGATCAGGCGCAGCTGCTCTGCTTCCTCCAATACTTTCCTGGGGCACTGTATTGATTTTTGGGGAGCGTAGCGTATGTCTATTTTTGATTGCCTTATATATTCTTTTTTCATTGCATATCTTGCGATTTGCTTTAACAGTATGACCAGATTCTGTATGGTACTCTTTTTCATTGCGCGCCCGGATCCGCCGCTCTCATTTTGCCAGTTCAAAACGACTTCCTGCAAAAACTGCTCGTTCAGATCCGCAACGCATATATGCCCCAGCGCGGGTAACAGATAGTTTTCTATCTCATATTGATACAGGGCATAGGTGGATTCCTTGACATAATTCTTTTTCCCGGCAAGCCATTCCATGGCCAAATCTCCAAACAACATATTGACGCCTCCTTGTTTTTGGTTTTATTTTTCATTAATTGTATATCAAAGAGCAATCTTTATTTATTTTAAATAAGAATTTATATGCAAGGAGAAAGCGTCCTTATGGAAATGTACCCTAAAAAGAGAAAAGTCTTAAAATTTTTTGTGCCGGGACGGCTCTGCCTCCTGGGAGAACACAGCGACTGGGCCGGAATGCACCGTATGGTGAATGCGGATGTCCTGCCGGGCTATGCCATCGTCTCCGGCATAGAGCAGGGGATCTACGCCACAGTGGAGCAATCGGACAAGTTCATCGTGGAGAGCACGCTTCCCATCTTTCAGGACGACCGCTTTGAGGCTGAGATGGACAGAGACGAACTCCTGGCTGTAGCAAAGCAGGGAGGTTTTTTTTCCTATGTTGCGGGCGTTGCTTCCTATATAAATGATAATTACTCTGTGGGTGGTCTGAAAATCACTGTCACGGAAATGGATCTTCCGATTCAGAGCGGCCTGTCCTCCTCTGCTGCAATCTGCGTGCTGGTGGCAAGGGCCTTCAACCAGATGTACAAGCTGAAAATGAACACCAGAGGGGAGATGCTGGTGGCATTCCGGGGAGAGCAGAAAACCCCGTCCCGATGCGGCAGGCTGGATCAGGCCTGCGCTTACGGAATCAAACCCGTGCTCATGGAGTTCGATGGAATGGATGTCAATTCCAGACAACTGGAGATCGGCGCCACTTTTTACTGGGCTATCGCAGACCTGAATTCCCGCAAGGACACGGTACGGATATTAGCCGACCTGAATAAATGCTTCCCCTTTGCCACCAATGAAAAGGAAAAAAAGGTCCAGGAAGCCCTTGGAACAGATAATAAGGCGATCATTGAGCAGGCCATAACTTATCTGCAGGAGGGAAACGCCTGCGCCCTGGGCCAACTGATGAACAGGGCTCAGGCGCTTTTCGACGAGAAAGTAGCCCCCGCCTGTCCGGAAGAACTGCGTGCCCCCGTCCTGCATAGTGTCCTGCAGGATGAGAACATCAGGCCATGGATTTATGGCGCAAAGGGCGTGGGATCCCAGGGAGACGGCACGGTACAGTTCCTGTGCAGAGACGCCGGCTCCCGGGAAAAACTGATGGATTATCTGCAGCATGAGAAAGGTATGCGCTCTTTTTCCCTGACTCTTAAGCCGGGGCAGTCTGTTCGGAAGGCGATCATTCCCGTGGCAGGTTTCGGCACCCGATTGTATCCTGCCACCAAAGGAATTAAAAAGGACTTCCTGCCTCTGATTGACCGGGACGGGAATATAAAGCCCGCTATTTTAATTCTCTTAGAACAACTGGAAGAGGCGGGAATCGAGCAGGTCTGTCTCGTTGTGGGTGAGGAAGAGCAGGAGGCATATGAGCAGTTTTTCCGGGCGCTGCCGGAGGAACATATGCAGAAATTAAATGATGAGAAGCGAGGTTATGAGGAAAAAATTGTCCGGCTGGGAAAGAAAATCACCTATGTGCATCAGCAGGAGCGTCTGGGTTTCGGACATGCGGTATTCCAGTGCCGTTCTTTTACGGAAAACGAACCGGTATTGTTGCTTCTGGGGGATATGGTGTATCAATCCTTTTCGGAGACCAACTGTTCCAAGCAGTTAGTCCAGGCCTTTGAGCAATGCGGCAAGACCCTGGTGGGCATTCACGAAGTTCCCGAGAACGAAGTGATGCACTATGGAATCCTGTACGGCCAATGGGAAAACGAAGAAGAGACTCTGTTAAAAACCGACTTGATCTACGAAAAGCCTACCAGAGATTATGCAAGGGAATACCTTCGGGTGGAAAGCGCCAAAAAGGGAACGCAGTATTACGCCGTGTTCGGCCAGTATGTACTTACTCCGGCGGTGTTTGCGGAACTTGAAAACAATATTCGCAACAACTATATGACCGGGGGGGAATTTCAACTGACAGACGCCTTGGATCAGGTTCGTGAGAAATATGGCCTGTACGGTTATAAACCCAACGGAAAATCCTTTGACTTAGGGCTGCCCGAGGCATACCGCCAAACCATGTGGGTATTTGGCAGGGAGCAGACCCTTACCACTCTATGCTGACGGGATGAGGGGAAGATCAAAATGAACTGTAAAAAACTGTCTGTAATAATGCCGGCTTACAATGAGGGAAGCAGAATCTACGATAATCTGCAGGCTACCAGTGCCTGCCTGCAGAACTTTTGCCCGGACTTTGAACTGGTGGTGGTAAACGACGGAAGCAGGGATTGCACAAAAGGCGAGATGACCCGGGCAGCTCTGAAGGACCAACATATAAAAATTGTATCCTATGAACAAAACCAGGGCAAAGGCAATGCCATTCGTGAGGGCGTACACGCTGCCACCGGTGATGTTATCGCCTTTTTGGACGCGGATCTGGATATCAGCCCGGCACACCTGAAGCGGTATCTGGACGTATTGGAAAAGCAGCCGGCAGATATTGTAATCGGCTCCAAAATGCATAAGGATTCCCAGTTGGAATACCCGTTTTCCCGGCGCCTTGTCAGTTTCTGTTATTACATCATATTGAAAACCCTGTTCCGTCTGAACGTGAAGGATACGCAGACCGGTCTCAAGGTTTTCCGGGCAGAGGTGATTAAACGCATTATCGGTATGGTCCGGACCAGCGGATATGCCTACGACATCGAGATTCTTGCCATTGCAGCACGCTCAGGGTACAGAATCATCGAGCAGCCCATAACGTTGAAATATACGCGAAAAGCGTCTTTTGGGCGCATCAGGCTCTCAGACATCCTGAAGATGGCAAAAGATACTCTTTTCATTTTCTATCATCTCAAGATTAAAAAGCTGTATGACGCCAAGACAGCGCCCAAGGAGGAATATTGATGAAAAAAGTATCTATCATTATACCTGTACGGGAAATAAACGATTACATACGGGAAGCCATTCCCCATCATTTGCGGCTGGATTACCCGGATTATGAGATCCTGATATTCCCCGATGAGCCCTCGGAAGAAACATTTCCCAGAACCAGGATTATTCCCAGCGGCAAAACAGGCCCTGCCGAGAAACGGGATATGGCTCTGGAACACGCCCGGGGAGAGATCCTTGCGTTTATTGACGATGACGCCTATCCCAGGCCGGACTGGCTGAAAAACGCCGTCACCCATTTTGACGATCCCTCCGTGGGAGCCGTGGGGGGACCGGCTGTGACAGCGGAAAACGACGGCTTATTGCGTCAGGCATCCGGTAAAGTGTACGAGTCCTTTCTGTGCAGCGGAGGATATACCTACCGCTATATACCCGGAAAACTTATGGACGTGGAAGATCTGCCCTCTGTCAATCTGATCGTTCGGAAGGATATATTCGCGCAGATTGGTGGCTATGACTCCAACTTCTATCCCGGGGAGGATACCAAGTTGTGCCTGGATATCATCAAGCTGGCTGATAAGCGTATTGTATATGACCCAGATGTACTGGTCTACCACCATCGGCGGAAGCTGTTCAGAGAACATCTGAAGCAGTCTAACAATTATGCCCTGCACCGAGGATATTTCGCCAAGGTACTGCCAGATACCTCCAGAAAGATTGTCTACTTTGTTCCCAGTCTTTTTGTCCTGGGGCTGGTGGCCGGCCCTCTCCTGGCATTGCTCTGCCCGCCGCTATGGTATCTGTACTTTTCCGTGTTGCTGCTCTATTTCCTGCTTTTGGTAGCCAGCACCGTAAATCTGAAAAATATTCCCGTCTGGATTCTATCCATGGCAGGCGTTTTCCTTACTCATGTGGGATATGGCATCGGCTTTGTCCGGGGCCTGCTGTCCAGGGAACTGATTCGTTAATATACCGCCTTACTTATTATAGAGAGGAATCTACCTTATGAAAGTATCTATTGCATATCCGCCTTTGGAAAGCGAAAAAGGCGTGGCGCTGCTGGGGCAGAACAGGCAGTTCCAGTGGTTCAACAGTCCCACTTATATCTACCCCATGGTTCCCGCATACGCTGCGACCCTGCTGCAAAGCAAAGGCTTTGAAGTGCTGTGGAACGATGCCATTGCCGAAGAATGGACCACCCGGCAGTTTGATGAATTTTTTGTACAAGAGAAAATCGACGTTATGATGCTGGAAACCAAAACCCCTGTGGTAAGGAGCCACTGGGAACTGATCAGAAAATACAAGCGGCTTAACCCGGACACCGTGCTGGTGATGGTGGGAGATCATGTGACGGCCTTTCCAGAGGAAACCATGGAGAATTGTCCGGTGGACTATGTGTTGACCGGAGGCAATTACGACTTTTTGCTTGCCAGCCTGTGCGAGGCGCTGAGAGACAGCGGTGGGAAACCGGATACAGCCAAATTGCAGCCCGGTATCTATTACAGGAAAGACGGCGAAATACACAGCACAGGGCCCTTTGTCCTGAACCAGGATCTGAACCAGCTCCCCATGATCGACCGGGACCTGACCAAGTGGAAACTGTACAGTGAAAAGAACGGCAACTATTCCAAACTGCCGGGAACCTATACCATGGCTGCCAGAGACTGTTGGCATCACAAATGTACCTTTTGCAGTTGGACCACCCTCTACCCCCAGTATCTCATGAGGACCCCGGAAAAGCTCCTGGACGAGATCGGTGTATTGATCGAAAAGTACGGCGTGAAGGAAATAATGGACGACTCCGGCGCGTTTCCCATCGGCGAATGGCTCAGGACTTTTTGCCGGGGTATGATAGACCGGGGCTACAACAGGAAAGTCATTCTGGACTGCAATATGCGCTTCTGCGCTCTGACCCTGGAGGACTATAAACTCATGAAAGAAGCAGGGTTCCGCTTTGTCCTCTTCGGCCTGGAAAGCGCGAACCAGTCCACCCTGGACCGTATCGTCAAGGGGGAAAAGATCGAGGAGATGTTGGAGAGCTGCCGAATGGCCAAAAAAGCCGGGCTCTCCCCCCATATTACCATTATGTTCGGTTACCCCTGGGAAGATGAGAAAGAAGTAGCCAACACCGTATGTCTGGGACGTACCATCCTGAAGAAAGGCTGGGCCCACACCCTGCAGGCCACCGTACTGATCCCCTATCCCGGGACGCCGCTGTATCAGGAATGCAAGGAAAACGGATGGCTGCTCACCGAGAACTACGAGGACTTTGACCAGAGAATGCCCGTGATGAAGACCCCCATGGGCAGCGAAAAAATCAAGGAAGCAGTGCAGTCCGTCTACAAAGTCGCATTCAACCCGGAATTCCTGTTTCGCAGGATAATCGGCATCAGAAGCTGGGCGGACGTCAAATTTTTCGGAAGGGCAGCCAGGCAGGTTATGGGACATCTGCTGGACTTTAAAAAATAAAAGGGAACTGCTTTCGTTAGGAGAAGATCAATGAATAAAACTGTATCCATCGTCACACCCACTTTTAATTCCATGCGTACGCTGGAATTATATATGGAGGCGATTATTTGCCAGACCTATCCCCACCACCTGATAGAAATCATATTTGCGGACGGCGGATCTACAGATGGAACGCTGGAAAAAATTGAGGAATACCGTCAACAGCTTGACTTCTCCGTCTCGCTCTGCCAAAACCCCCTTAAAACTGCCGAGGCGGGAAAAGCCGTAGGGGTTGGAAAGGCCACGCATGAAATTGTCTGTCTGCTTGATTCCGACAATATATTACCCGACAGCAACTGGCTGAAACGAATGATGATGCCTTTTGAGGATGAACAGATTGTGGCCAGCGAACCTCTTGCGTACACCTACCGCAGGGAGGACAATACCATTAACCGCTACTGCGCGCTTGTGGGTATGAACGATCCCCTTTGTATGTTCACAGGTAATTATGACCGCTATTGCAGAGTGACCAATCAGTGGACGGAAGTCCAACGGGAAGAAAAGGATTGTGGGGATTATCTCTCTGTTAAGTTCCGGGCAGATATGATTCCCACCATCGGAGCAAACGGCTTTCTCATACGCTCCAGGGAGTTAATTGACAATTTTGAGGGAGACTACCTGTTTGACATTGATGTGCTGTGGGAGCTGTTTCTCAAAAAACCCGATCTGCGGGTCGCCAAGGTTAAAACAGGGATTGTACATCTTTTCTGTCCGGACATAAAAACTTTTTGTCGAAAACAAAACCGGAGAATTATGGACTTCCTGTACTTTAGTGACGAAAAAGGAAGAAAATACCCCTGGGGTAAAATCAGCAGAGGAAAAATTGTGGTTTTCAGCCTTTGCTGCATCACCGTTATACCTCTTGCACTGCAGGCGGTAATCGGTCACTGCCGTCAGAAAGATTTCCGCGCATGGGCCTTTCATCCGCTTGCCTGCTGGATTACCCTGTGGATTTATGGATGGGGAACGATCAGGGGACTGTTTAAGAAAGAGGCTGCCACCAGAGATGGGTGGAAGCAATAGAGGAGAATTTATGAAAAGCAGCGACTGCACCATATTAGTCACCAGTTGTATGGCTTATCAGGATGTCCTGATAAACTTCGAGTACTTCTTTCGGAAATTCTGGAGGGACTGTCCCTTTCCGATTATTCTAAATATTGACGACAAGATAGAAACCGATTTTCCCTATGATCAAATTGTTGTATCACCTCATAAGGAAAATCTTATCAGAATGCGTGATGTCAAGATTGAATCCCCCTATGTAATCATGATGCAGGACGACCACTTTTTATTTGATCATGTAGATACTGGTAAGATTCTACAGTGTATTGAATATGCCCGAAAATATAATTGTGGGAATCTCCGATTAATGCAGGATCCAATAGCAACAGACACTTTCTCGGATTCAGAAAACCTGTTGGAGTATAAACCCGGTAAGGCTTACAGAATCTCTGCGCGGGGTGGTTTATGGAAAACCGATTATTTCAAAATTTTCGTGGATAGCTTTGACGATTTATGGCAGATGGAACGTCATGGGCAGAAATTAAGCTGTCAATATGAAGAAAAGGTATTATGCACAAAGTTCCGCGTTTTACCTATTATGGATGCTGTTCATAAGGGATGTTATGAGGATTTTGCCGCTTTTCTTTTAGATGCCAATGCAATTACTCCAACAAGAGCTGTAATGAGCAGCAGGCAAAAAGCTATTGAGTATATCAAGGGCGCTATAATTGACTGGAATCCTGAACTGATCACTGGGATTCAAACCAAATTAAATCTTGGATATAAACCTAAATATAAGTAATTGGAGAATTCTATGAAAATCAGAAAAATAATGCATAAAAAATTATTTTTTTTGTCTGTCAGTCTATTGCTATGCGCCCTTTTTTCCATTTACTATTTTTTTATGTCTCGTCAGGTAATCTTGCATGCTGACGATGCGTATCAAGGTGTATATTGGTATCATATGCTGACTGTGGGCAATGAAAAAATATATCGCCTGAATATGTCTCTGGGGACTCTTATCTCGTTAATCTCCTATTTTTTTACCGGGATTTCTCTTAATACGCCATATATCACTTATGCGATTGAGTATGCTCTGTTAATATGGGTTACCATATTTTTATCCGTACCCCAGGGTAAAAAAGCCCGATATGTTACATTGCCTGTTTTTGCGTATACCATGGGATGCATAAATGATGAGGCTGTTCTAATTTTCCGGGCTCATATGGATATCATTATTTTAGCCTATATTGCCCTCATATGCCTTGAATATCTGGAGCAGCCGGATCTGAATAAATGGCGCCGGCCAGTATATGTTATTTTCTTTTTTGCTTTGGTTTTCGGGCGTTTAGCTATTGATTATCTGTTTCTGATTATTGCCATTGTCCCTATTATTTTGATTGAGTCCTTTCGATATTTTCATTCTCGTCAGAAAACAAGTTTATGGATTGTTATTCTCACTGCATCTGCATGTCTTTTCGCCGGGATAGCGGAAAAGGCCAAGGAACTTATTATTACTGTCATGTCCCGCCCTGCGGGAGAACATACTAATACAGTTATATTCGGAAATTTTGAAACCATGGAGCATAATTTTCGGAATCTCGTTTATTCATTGCTGCATATGTTCGATTCCTATTTTCTGAATGAAAATATGCTGCAGGTGAAAACATTTTTTTGGTTTCTTAACGGCTGCGTCCTCCTCCTGGGATTATATCTGGTAATACAGTCGCTCTGTAATTTTTATAAATATATATTGTATAAGACTGCTTGTGATTATATATCCGCAATACTGTCTGTGGGAATTACAGGCATTATACTTTCCTTTCTGCTTACTCAAGTCGCGACGGATTACACCTGCTGGCGCTATGCCATATCCGTATTTTCCGGTATGGTCCTTTTGATTGTAAGGAAATTATATTATTTAGATTTTCAATTATTTCATAACAGGGCTTCCATGAATATTATAAGTCTCATTCTTATTTTGTTTCTTCCCTTTAATTTTCACGGTATTCCCGGGGAAAAGGCAACTGATGAAAGAGACAGATTAGCCATTTTTCTGGAATCACAAAATCTGATCAGTGGTTTTTGCGATTTATGGCATGCCTCCTATTTGGACGCGGCAAGCCGTGGCACTTTACATTTGATTCCGCTGAATTACGGAAATAATGGATATTATCAATGGGGTACAAGATTTGAAAACTGGCATTCCGATCAATTTAACTTTATCATCGAGGACACTACCATGCCTATACGCCAGTTTACAAATGAGAACATTGTGCGTGAATTTGGCAATCCTGTATCCTCCCTCGTCTACGACAAATATATAATTTATATTTATGACTATGACCTTTCCACCCGTATTGTGTGGGAGGACAATCTTTCTGACCAGCAATATAAGTTGGAACAGGCCAAAAACCTTGCCAAGACCTCCATTATATATTTGAATACATATAAGAATGATATAGGGGACTATTATTTAGGTAAAGGCGCAGAAATAATCGGTCCAAACATTACATTAAGCGCCGGCGATTACATCTTAACAATTGCCGGTGATAACTTAAACAGTGCGGAAAAGGGATTTCCCTTTGCTGAAACCCCTGAGATGTACAAGGTACTGGCAGAAAATGATAAATACTGCAAAATCAAATTTACACTGGCATCCGAACAGACACTATGCCTGTTTACCCTGAAAAATAACCAAGACAGCGAGATTGTTTATTATTACTATGGCCTGTCTCTTCAGCAATAATACTCTTTTAAACAATCTTGAAATATGGTTTATAGAGTCCTTTATGACCATGAAAGTTCGGAAAGGGATCGAAATCAAATGGAGGTAAATAAAAAATATAGCAAATGCCTGGCTGAAGCGGCCTTTTATCTCTTTACTCTGCTGACTGTCACTCTGGTCTGGTGCGTGGTACTGCAGGTATGGAGGGCGGATTGGAACATTCCTTTTGACTATGGCATGGAATTGAATAACGATGTATTGGGCGCCAGCACATGGATCAAAAGCTATATGCGAAGCGGCTTTTCCTGGGAAAAGTCGGATTTCTCCGCACCCTTTTTCACTGACCGGAAGGGGGAATTGGGAGTGGACAGGGTGGTCCTGTTGTTGGAAATCCTCTGTTCCCGTATCTTTTCCTCCTATGGCGGCAGCCTGAACGCGCTGTATCTGATGAGTTTTCTTACCACCGGACTGACGGCCGCCTACAGTCTCAGATGTCTGCGCTTTTCCAGAAAAATCAGCCTGGCCGGAGCGATCATCTATACTTTTTTGCAGTATCACATGATGCGGGGGGAGATGCATTTATACCTCTCCTTTTACTATTCCGCGCCGCTGGCAGTGCTCATCATGTTATGGATTACAGATGAATCCCTGTTGGCAGGGCATCTCTCCCAAAACCGAATCGGCAGAGTCAAACGCGGCTATATGCTGTGCGGCCTGTTTGCCTGGATCATCGGCCTGCAACAGCCATATTACGCCTTTTTTGCCGCCATAGGGATTGGGTTTGCTCTGCTGTACAGCCTATGCCGGAAACATTTTGGTAAGGCCGTGGAAAGCATGGCCTATCTACTGGTCATCGCAATAACGACCCTGGTGGGAAATGCGCAGGCCATCCTTCACACATCCGATCCGGCCATGAAATACATGCTGGAGCAACGGACCGTAAAGGCCATTGAAGCCTATGGGCTAAAAATCATACATCTGTTACTCCCCATCCAGAACCACCGGCTGACAATCCTCGCAAAACTGCGGCAGCAATATGACAATCTGGTAAATGCAGGAAACAGCGAAGAAGCCTGGGTGTCTCTGGGGCTGATCCTTTCCCTCTGCTTCTGTGCCTCGCTGGCAGCTGTCCTGATCAACGGCAGAGTGGATCTGCGGATACGAGTCTGCGGCAGCTTTATCCTGGCCTTTGTGCTGGTGGCCACTGTGGGCGGGGGCAGTTCCGCCATCGGAATGATTTTTTCTCTCCTGAGATGTTATAACCGAATGGTAGTCTACATCGCCATGTTCTGCGTCATCGTCTTTGGGGTACTGGCAGAGAAGCTGGAAGATTATCTACGGACCCGGAAAGTCCCCCGAGCAATCCGATGCGGTCTATTGCTGCTGCCAGCTGTGTTTGCAGTCTGGGATCAGACATCGCCGGAGAATATATACAATTATGCAGAAACCCGGGAAGAATACTTACGGGACGAGAAATATGTCCGCTCCATAGAAGCAGAGATGCCTGAGGGAGCATGTATCTTCCAACTGCCTCTGCTCCCCACAGGAACCACTTCTATCCGGGAATTAAAAGATAATGAACTATCCAAGCCTTATCTGCATGCGGAATCCACCCGCTGGCTCCACATGTATTCCGTGGGAAGCCGGACAGACCAATGGGTCAATCTCCTCCACGGCCTGCCCCTTCGAACAGTGGCAGACATTCTGGTATGCTGCGATTTTCAGGGGGTGTATATGGATTCCCGGGGATTTACATCGGAACAATGGGAAGCTGCTCTCGCCGTTATGGATTCTGTGGGAGATGACCCGGTGATCCACTCAGAGGATGGGTTGAAGGTCTTTTACGGCCTGAGTGACCATGCGGCGGATCTGAAAGAACGGATCGGGGCAAAAAAAATGAAAGAATATGGGGATTTCTGGCTAAACTGTCCTGATCTCACATGTTTTTCCGCCTCCAGCCTGCCATATACCATGGCGGTCTCTCCTTTGGACGATGGTATGCTCCTGCCCTCCGGCTGCATACAGTACGGGCCCTATATCACCATCAGTCCCGGCGACTACACTGTCTATGTGACCGGGAATCAATTAACAGACTTGACATATGATGTTTCCTACGCCAGTGGCACAATACAGCTGCCCCTCCATTTTCTCTCCACGGAATCGGATCTTGTGAGATACAGCTTTCATGTGGAGGAAGAGATCACCGGGGCTGAGATACGCTGTACCAATGCCACCGAAGAAAACGCGCTCCTCCGGGGAATCTATCTGTTCCGCAAAGACCAGTCCAGGGAGCGCGCCGCCATAGAACAGTTCCTGCATCCGGGCGGCCTGGCACAGGAATTCGATTCTCCATAAACGGAACAATCACGCAAAAACAGGGTAAATGAACGCCATGCAAAATAGAAAGAAAAACTTTGAAATAAACAGTATAATCCTTTTTATCTTTATGATGGGGACCAATGTGTGCAATTATCTGTTTCAGATTATTACAGGCCGCCTTCTCTCTGTCAGAGATTACGGAACCGTGAATACACTGATGTCACTGATTGTATATTTCTCCATTCCGAACAGCATTATCAGTCTGATTGCCGCACGGTATATCGCTTTGTACCGGGATATGGACAGTAACGACCGGATATCCTCTGTGATCAGGCTTTTGTTGAAATGCAGCGCAGCCATCGCTCTGGCCGTCGCCCTGACCGGTCTTGTCTTTGCCGATCCCATTGCAGGCATCTTTCATCTGGATACCCGTTTTCTGGTCTATGGCTGCGCAATCATAGCCATTGTCAATGTCTCGGCGGCAACCATGTACGGGATATTGCAGGGACTGCAGTTCTTCCTGCCCTATGGCATACAGGGCGTCATCAACGCCGTCTGCAAGCTGGCGGGGAGTATCCTGCTGATTCTGCTGGGTTACAAAGCCTGGGGCGTTATCGCTGCCATGATTCTGGGCGGGACCATGACAGTTCTCTACTGCGCTTTTTATATCCGTAAATATCTCGCCTCAGCCTTGTGCTATCAGGGAAAAAACGCAGTGGACTTTCGGGAGTTTACACGCTTTGCACTGGGCATGATTGTTGCCCAGAGCAGCATCACGGCGCTGACCAACGGAGATATCCTGCTGGTCAAGGCTTTGTTTGATGACAATGTGGCGGGAACCTATTCCTCCGCCATGGTGATTGGTAAGATCGCCATGTATGTCTCCACGGCAGTTATCGCCGCCCTGTTCCCTGCAGTGGTGGAAGAACACGGCAAGGGACACGACACCGGTAAACTGCTCCGAAAAGCGCTGTTATACGGAGGCGTCTCCTCCATGGCAATGGCGCTGGGAATGAATCTGCTGGGAAAATATGTGATCAAAATGCTTTTCGGTCCAAAATATCTGGAGGCAATCCAATATCTTCCCGCTGTATGCATGTTTGTGGTGCCCCTGACTTTCCTCACCGTCATCATGAACTATGTCCTGGCCATAGACCGGGTCAAATTCTTCGCGGCAAGCGTATTGGCATCGGTGGTTCTTATTTTGGCGCTGGTAAGCCTTTTCCACACCGATCCCACTCAGGTCATGACTCTATGCGGCATCGTCCTTTCCGTGGACGTATTGGTAAACCTGGCCGTCATCCATCGCCTGGATTAATCCTTCCCATACAAATCCCGTGTATATACCTTGTGGCTTACCGCCTCCAATTCCCGGGTCATACGATTTGCTATGATAACATCCGCTTCCTCAACAAATCGTGAGAGTTCTCTGATTACCCTGTTATTTTCAAATGTATCCTGCTGCAGAGTGGGCTCGTAGACCACCAGCTCTATCCCTTCTCCCCGCAGCCGCTTCATAATCCCCCGTATGGCGGAATGGCGGAAGTTGTCGGAGTCCGATTTCATGGTCAGACGATATACCCCCACCACCCGGGGCTCCCTGGACAAAATCATGTCAGCGATATGATCCTTTCGGGTCCGATTGGATTCCACGATGGCGCTCATCATATTCTGAGGCACATTCTCATAATTTGCCAGCAGCTGTTTGGTATCCTTGGGCAGACAGTATCCGCCGTAGCCGAAGGACGGATTGTTATAGTGGGAACCTATTCTGGGGTCGAGACATACGCCATCTATGATCTGTCTGGTATTCAACTCTTTAATCTCCGCGTAAGAGTCCAATTCATTGAAATATGCCACCCGCAAAGCCAAATAAGTATTTGCGAACAGCTTGATGGCCTCCGCCTCTGTGGGGTCTGTAAAAAGTATCGGCATATCTTTTTTGATGGCGCCTTCCCGAAGCAGTTCCGCAAATACCCGGGCCCTTTCGCTCTTCTCCCCCACCACAATCCGGGAAGGATACAGGTTATCGTACAACGCCCTGCCTTCCCGCAGAAATTCCGGTGAAAAGATAATATTGTCTGTATGCAGCTTCTTTCTGGTCTCCAGCACATATCCCACCGGAATCGTGGACTTGATCACCACGGTAGCGGGGCAATCATATTCGATGACTTTTTGGATGGCATATTCCACGGAGCTGGTATCAAAAAAATTCTTTTTGGCATCATAGTTGGTGGGAGTGGAGACGATTACATAGTCCGCTCCTTTTAAAGCTGTCTCATAGTCCATAGTGGCAGACAGTTTCAGCGGCCTGCTCTCCAGATATTCCTGAAGGTCCTTATCCACGATGGGGGACTTGCGCTCATTGATCATCTCAATTTTCTCCGGCACAATATCCACCGCCACCACCTCATTGTGCTGCGCAAGCAAAACGGCATTGGACAGGCCCACATATCCTGTTCCGATCACTGCTATCTTCAATTTCCAATCCTCCTATTCACCCACAGGCTTAGCCCTAAGAATCTGCCCTCAGGCAATATCGAACCTCTTCGATCTTCAGACTGCACCCTGCATTCTGCCGCACACGGAACTCCACATCCGATGCGTCGGCTGTCATAATAAACGGCAGATAGACTGTGGTCCGGCCATCTTTGAACAGAGCATGATCTATGGCGCTCCGGGCAATCAGTTCCCTTCCTTTGTCCGCCGTTACCTCCAACACACCCATATTGTCCGCCTCAGGGTTGCCCATAAGGCAAAGATCCACTTCCAATGCATAGGTCCCGGCTCCCATAGACCAATAAGGACCATACATGACAACCTCCCTGCCATCTTGGGAAAGGATACCCTCCTCCTGAATTATCAGAGACTCCCTGCTGATTGTACGCGTCGCCCAGCCGTCCAGACCCTCCCCGGCAACTGCCACATCCACGGGCGCCACCAGATAAACATTGGCCGGCTCTCCTATTTTCCTTAATTCGCTGGGATATTCGCCAAGGGATTCAAGCACATAGGTGCCGATGATCTCCGCCTCGGCCAGCTGCCTGTAATACAGATTGGAACTCAGAGTCCCCGCGCTGCCGATATATTGTATAGTCTCCTTATTATCTGCCAGATATTGATACAACTCCGGCTGGGAACCCTCCTTCAACAGAACCACATCTTTGTCGTAGACAAATCGCAGAATGGAAGCTATTTGGCTGTTTCGCGCGAAATACAATTCCCCTGATTTCAACTCCCCTGCCAGCTTCTCATACTGTGAGGGCAATTCCTTCATCAGAGGCACAAAAAGGAAGAGCCTGCATTGATACATGGCGTATCCCGTCAGCAGGACCGCCGCCAGGAATCTTGTAAAATGAAAATCCGACTTCCCTTTTTTCCATATGCCGGGCATTTTTTGAATCCCCATGGCCACCAGGATCAACACAAAGGGGAAAGCCACTGACACCCAGCGCCGGGAAGCCCATGGGTGGTCCGGCGTGATAGACGGCCTTATGATATAGAGCAGCAGACTGCTGAAGCCAATAGCGAGAAACAGCAGGAGTTCCCGTCTCTTTTCCCTGTCCTCCGTTATTTTCCACAATCCGTAAAAGAAAAACGGCACTGAGAAAACAGAGATGTACCAGCAAAACTCCACCAGCGCCCTTTTGCCAAAGTCCCCGCCGTCAACCAGCACATCCTGCAAGGCAGGCATCCAGAAATAGTCTATGGCAAAGAGGGCAAGTCCAATCCCAAACAGCAGATACCGGGACCACTTTTGATCCATGGCGGCGCAGAAAACCGGGTGGTCCCTCAGCAGCTGCAGCCTTCCCAGAAAATATGTGGCAAGAACGGCCGCAGCCAAAGCAAGGTTTAACAGGACAATTTCTTTATACCCGCCCTGTGTCATTGCGTAATATTTGGAAAACACAAACGAATACCCGATACTTACGGATGCGGTGGCTATATAAGCGCCGCACAGATACATCCCCACTTTTTTTCTTTCCCGAATCCACAGATTGACATAGCAGGCAAAGGACAATACTCCCGCTCCAACCAGATAGCTGTCTACCCGGTTCAATCCTATGCTTCCCAAAAGCACGCCCACGGCCAGCGCATACCCCGCCTTATTCTGCCTCCATGCCACCGCGAATAAATACAGTCCCAAAAACACGAACAACTGATATAATGACTCCGTCTGTGTGATTCTGCTGCTCCAGAGTTGCGCGGGATTGAAGGCCAGCAGAGCCGCCGCAATCAGCCCTGTCTCTCTGTCCATGACTCTTTTCACAAAATAGTAAACGGCCAGCAGACACAAAATACCGATCAGCGCATTTACTCTCACCAGCCCTTCCAGTCCTGCCAGAGAATACCCCAGGGCAAGGGCTGCGGAAAAATACTGCAGGAATTGGGATGTAACCCTGCTGGGCACATCCGAATCCCCCTCCTCATAGTCAGAGTAAATTCCGGTATAGGCAAGATCCGAAAAATCTCTGATGTCATCATACGCCTCATCTATCACCTGGTTATCCGGCAGATGATGGCTCCCTGTCTTGGC
>JAAWKU010000063.1 GCA_022797535.1 Lachnospiraceae bacterium
ATGCGGTGGCATCGTTGACCGACGACAACGCGGCAGATGGAAATTCAGGCAAGTCATTTTGCGAAATGTGAACGATACGGTACACTAGTGTGCTGACACATTTCCATTCAGTCAAATGACAGCGGATGTATTTTCCGTCTGCAGGGCGACTGAACGAGGCGATGCAGTGCCCTCATAAATTTCTAAAAAACTTGCAAAAAGAGCAGTCACTCACCGCTCGCTACGGTCTGTGGCTGCTCTTGCATTGTTTATTCCTGCGCTTATGTTGTTTAAATGTATAGATATTACTGGGGAAAGGGGAAGTTATCAAGTAAGAGCCTATTGTGAGGCAAATGACCAATCCTCTCATATGCTTTGGATAAAAAAACGGCTTTTCGGTATCACCTGTTAAATTGAAAAATCAACAGATTGTCAGTTCATATGTTGCATATGTGCTATAAAGGATAAAAGGCGAATCACCAAAAAATTTCATAAGACTCTTGACTTCGGTACGAAATCATACTATAATTCACCATTGTACGATTTCGTACCGTTTATATTGCACGGAGTCGGCGTTAAAGCGTTTGTCAATGTAATGCAGGTGAATCAGACAGACAGCCCACAGACCAACCAGGATATCCCCTGCCGGAACAGGGGAGCCGGATCAGGAGTATAAAATGAACAATCTTATATCAAGAGACATGAAGCGCTTCAATTATCTGCTGGGAGAGATGGACGCCGCCTATCACGAGATATCCCTGAAACTGGGGATATCCGACAGCGCCATGATCATCCTCTACACCATCTGCGACATAGGGGATTGCTGCCTGCTCGCCCAGATCTGCCGTCTCTCCGGTCTGAGTAAACAAACCGTGAACTCCGCCCTCCGCAAGCTGGAAGCCCAGGGAACACTCTATCTGGAGAAAGCGGGGCCCAAGGGTAAAAAAGTATGCCTGACAGAGGCCGGGAAAGCTCTGGCAGAGCGGACAGCCCTGCGGTTGCTGCGGACGGAGGACGCTATCCTGGCCTCCTGGCCCCGGCAGGACGTGGAAAAGTATCTGGATTTGACAGAACGCTTTCTGACTTCCCTCAGAGAAGAGGCAGCAAAACTATAAGAAATACAAAAACGCATTTTTCACGGGAACCCTGGGAATTCCCTCAGAAATGGATGCCCAATATAATGTGGAGGTATATATGATACAACTATCCGATCACTTTGACTATAAAAGACTGCTGCGCTACACGCTGCCTTCCATCGTCATGCTGGTATTCACCTCTGTCTACAGCGTGGTGGACGGCTTTTTTGTGTCCAATTTCGTGGGCAAGACCCCTTTTGCCGCCGTGAACCTGATCATGCCCGTGCTCATGATCCTGGGCTGCATCGGCTTCATGTTCGGCACCGGAGGAAGCGCGCTGATCGCCAAGACTCTGGGAGAAGGAAAATCTCAGAAAGCAAGAGAGACATTTACCCTGATCGTATGGGTATCGGCGGCCTGCGGCCTGGTGTTGGCCGTGGCGGGTTTCGTCCTGCTCCGGCCCGTGGCCATATTGCTGGGAGCAAAGGGGCAGCTGCTGCAAGACAGCATCCTCTATGGCCGGGTCATATTGCTGGCGCTTCCCTTCTTTATCCTGCAGTATGAATTCCAGTGTCTGTTCGCCACCGCCGGAAAACCCAGGCTGGGTCTGGGCATCACGGTGGCGGCGGGACTGACTAATATGGCGCTGGACGCGCTGTTTGTGGCTGTTCTTTCCTGGGGCCTGGCAGGAGCGGCCGCCGCCACCGCCTTCAGCCAGCTTGTGGGAGGATTGATCCCACTGGTATACTTTGGCCGTGAAAACACCAGCCTGCTTCGGTTCGTAAAATGCCGTTTTGACGGCAACGCTCTGTGGAAAACCTGCTCCAACGGTGTCTCAGAACTGATGGGCAATATCTCCATGTCCCTGGTAAGTATGCTCTATAATCTACAGTTGATGAAATATGCCGGAGCGGACGGCATCGCCGCATATGGCGTACTGATGTACTTGAGCATGATCTTCCAGGCAATCTTTATGGGTTATTCTGTGGGAGCCGCCCCTGTGGTGGGCTACCACTACGGGGCGCAAAACCATGAAGAACTTAAGAACCTGCTCCGGCGGAGTCTTTTGCTGATCGGCGCTTTTTCCGCGCTGATGTTCACTGCGGGAGAGGTCATGGCCAGACCCCTGTCCCTGCTCTTTGTGGGCTATGATGCCGGACTGCTGGATATGACGATTCACGCTTTCGTCATATTCTCCTTTTCCTTTTTGTTCTCCGGCTTTACCATACTGGGCTCCTCTTTTTTCACTGCCCTGAATGACGGACTAACCTCTGCGCTCATCGCCTTTCTGCGCACCCTGGTATTCCAGATCGCCGCCATCTGTGTGCTGCCCGTTTTCTGGGGACTGGACGGCATCTGGTTCTCCATTATTCTGGCAGAGGTATTGGCGCTGTTGGTGACGGTTCTCTTCCTGTTGGTAAAACGGAAGAAATACCGCTATTAAGGGTGCCCAGCTGCCAGAAAGCCACAGCGCTGGCCGCCGCCACATTCAGGGAGTCCACACCGTGGGACATGGGGATCCGCACCGTGTAATCACAGTCGGCAATGGTATCTGCCGCCAGCCCGTCCCCCTCGGTCCCCAGCACAATGGCCAGGCGTTCCTCGGCTCCCAGACGAGGATCCGCCAGGGAAAGAGAATCCTCCCGAAGGGCCATGGCTGCAGTGCGAAAGCCCAGATCGTGAAGCAGTTCCGGGTAATGGGCCGATTCTAAAAAGGCCCATGGGATCTGAAACACAGTTCCCATGCTGACCCGGACGGTCCGGCGGTACAGGGGATCACTGCTGCCCGGCGTAAGCAGTATGCCGTCCATTCCCAGGGCTGCAGCGCTGCGGAAAATGGCCCCCACATTGGTGGGATTCATCACATTCTCCAGCACCGCAATTCGGCGCGCCTCCCGGCACACCTCTGTCGCCCCGGACAGGGGTTTCCGATACATGGCGCAGAGCATCCCCCTGGTCAGCGCATAGCCGGTAATCTGCTCCAGCACTTCCCGCTTTGATACATAGACCGGGATGTCTCCGCACAGGCCGATCAGTTCCCTCCCCTGTCCCTCCGCCAGCTTATACTCCGCCAGCATGGACAGGGGTCTGTATCCGGCTTCCAGCGCCCGCCGGATGATCATGGGACTCTCCGCGATAAACAACCCCTGGGCTGGTTCATTATAGTGACGCAGTTGTCCCTCGGAAAACCGGGCGTAGAGATCCAGTTCCGGCACATGGATATCCCTGATTTCAATAAATGCTGTCATATATACCTCTGTCTTACTGGCATAACTTCGCCACCACCTGGTTGATCACACTGCCCTCCGCCTTGCCTTTCAGTTCCGACATCACCGTTTTCATGATCAGGCCCTTATTCTTCCCGGCCACCAGATCCGCGAATTTTTCTGTCAGAAATGTCTCCACTTCCTGGGCGGACATCATCCTGGGCGCGTATTCCTGAAAAACTTCATACCTGACCTGATATTCTTCCAACAGGTCCTGGCGGGAAGCAGGGCAGGCGTCCAACTGCTCCTTCACAGTCTTGATCTCCTTCAGGATCACCCGATCCACGATCTCTTCCGTGATATTGTCCCGGGTTCCCTCGTCAATGGCCACCTTTTTGGCGGCGGAAACCAATGTGGAGATAGCGTCTTTGCGCGCTTTATCTCTGTTTTTCATAGCTGCGATCATATCTTTCTGTAACTGTTCAAACTGCATGGTCCTGTCCTCTCTTTCTTCCTTTTGCCCGGGAGCAGCCCGGCACAGCATGCCGGCAGGATTCTACGCTGCCAGTCCGAATTGCCAATGAAACTCTGTGCCGCCGGCCCGGGGTGCCTGATGGATGCTTCATTTGCGGCCCATCAACCCGATGGATGCTTCGCTTCCGGCCTGATCAGCCCTATAAATGCTTCGCTTCCGGCCCATTCTGCACCTCTGTCAGGTTTATTGATAATTTTACCACAAATCTCGGAAAAAGACTATCTACCGACGGGCTGATTTTGCAGGATTCCAACGCAGGGCACCGGGCCCTGTCACAGCTCCTGTTCTGCAGCGTCCTACGGACATTTATCCACTAAGCACTGCAACTTCATTGTCATAAAAAGACGGCGTATGTTATACTGAGAGTATGCAAACACCATGGAGGGCATAGCATACATACAGATAAGTCATAGATACCATAGTGGCTAAAGAAACTGTGATAACAAGGAACACGCGCATACCAGGCAACTCTATGAGAAAATGGCCGCCAAACGCTGAATCCAGAACTCTATGTCCCGGCGGCGTCCAAAACTACAAAATCTTTCAAAAACGATTTAACGCCCAGTTCCCCGAAATCCACTGTCACCTTCTCCTCGTTCTCCTCCATAACGGTTCCCTCTCCATATTTCGGGTGGCGGACCCGGCGGGTAATAAATTGCTCCCCGGAAGAGTCCTGCCCGGCTGTGTTTTCTACGCTGTTTTCCGAAGTTTCCCTCCGTGCGCTCTGCCCTGGCGGCGCCTGGAGTGCCTGATCCCCCTCCCCTTCAGTCCTCGCTTCCTGACAACCGGCTTTCGGCTTCCCTGGAATGTAGTCTACCCGCTCCACCAGCCTCTCAGGGATCATCTGCAGATAGCGACTCTCACCGGACGCCACCCCGGGCATCCCCGGCTGGAGGTAATAGGAAAGTTCCAGAAAATCCCGCGCCCTGGTCATACCCACAAAAAACAGCCGCCTTTCTTCCTCTTCCTCCTCAAAACCGGAAGAGCGAAGGGGAATCAGTCCATAATTCACCCCTATGATAAACACATGAGTAAACTCCATCCCCTTGGAGGCATGCAGGGTCATAAGCCGGACATCCGAAGCCTGGGAAGATTCCATGCCGGTGCTCTCCCAGTTATCCTCCTCATACAGAGAAATACCCTGTTCCTCCAAATAGGTTTCCCCGCTGTCACGTTCTCTCCGGGTTACTACCTGATAGGAAATCCTCTCCCGTTCAAATACATCCGTCAGAAGTTCGGCCTGGGCCTGCAGTCTGTAAAATATGGCGATCTGTCCCGCTGCCACCCCGCCTTCTCTCAGGCAGCGAATCTGCTCCGCCAGATAATAGGCTTCCCCCAGGGGGTCATATGCCTGACGGATTCTGAGCCGACCCTGGATTTCCCTGCTGCCTCTGAGCCTGTCACCATACTGCTTGAACCGGCCGGCCGCCTCCAGGATCCGACTGCTGCTGCGGTAGTTCACGGGCAGAGAGAGCTCCCTGGCCCCGTAACGATGTGCCAGCGTAAAGCAGGCGTTGATGCTGCTGCCACGCCATCCATAGATGATCTGATTGGGATCCCCCACGGCGAAAAGCCGGGTATCCCGCCCCCTTAAAGCATCCAGGAAAGCCAGTTGCTGCACGTCGCTGTCCTGTACTTCGTCTATGACGATCCAATCCGGCGCAATGGGATATTTCCGCAGAAGGGCCTCGCCGTGTACCAGCAATTCCCGAAATGTCATGGTGTTGCGCTGCCTCTTCTCCCGTTCCAGGGCCTCCGCCAGCAGCCAGATATCGTCCTGCAGTTTGTCAAGACGTTTCCCCTCCACGCTGTCACGGCTCCGGCTGCCCAACCGGACCGCCGCCTCCAGCCGCTTGGGCAGCCTTGCGGGATATTTGATCCTCAGTCCCTCCCGCCTGATCAATTCCCGGGCCAATTCCAGTTCCTGTTCGGGAAGCAGTACCGTGAATTCCCGGGTATAGCCCAATTCCTCCACTGGCAGGAACTGCTTCAGAAGCCGGTACGCCACACTGTGAAAAGTACCAAAACCCGAAAGTTCCTCCGGTGTCAGACTTCCCTCCCGCTCCTCCAGCCGCCTGCGGACCTCCTCTGCCGCCTTGTGGGTAAAAGTCAGCACGATCATTCGGTCAAACCGTATGTTTTCCATATGGCGCAGATACAGCAGTTTCGCCACCAGCACCGTGGTCTTGCCGCTTCCCACATTGGCATTGACTACGCAGGTATGGCTACGGTCCAGCACCGCCTCTCTCTGCTCTGGATTCAGCTGCCCCAGTATCTCATGTTCTATCCTGTGTAAACCGCCCATTACGTCCCTCCCTGCGGCCGCCCTTCTCCAAACCCCCGTCGCACACTGTCCAGGCGCTGTCTCAGTTTCTCCCGGGCAGTGCTGTCCTCCCCTGATTCCGCCCGGGCGAAATCGGAACATCGAAGCCTCTCCAGCCCCCAGAGAATCTTTGATTTATTCAGCCGGTAATCTCCGATACAGGCGATGCACCCCCTCTCACAGGCGCATCCCGCTACCAGGGTTTCCGCCCGGCTGACAATCTCCGGCATCCGTTCATAGGCTTTCTCCGCATAGCCCAGTCCCCCGGTATATTTATCATAGAAATAAACAAGAACCCGATCCTCCGCATCTTCCTGCTGTCCGGTGGCATTGCCGGAAGGGATCACGCCGATATCCTCCTTCTCCGTCATGGTCAACATCCTGGCAGCATTTTCCAGGGCATAGCACAACCCCTCAAAATGGTTGTCAAACACCTGCTTCCCGCCAGTTCCTTCCCGCAGCATACTTCGGTATTCCCGCACCACCTCCCTGGGAAGTTCGATCCAGGCCCCTTCAGTGTCATACCGCTTTACCAGAGGATGAGGAAGTTGGTCATTACCCAGATTCTGATGATTATGGAACTGCAGCTTCTTGTACATGCTGACCACATCCTCCACATGAAGTTCTCCAAAGCCCACACAGATTTCCGCCTCTTGAGCCCCAAGCTGCGCCGGGGCTTCCCATCTCAGATCTGTCTGTTCCTGCTCCTTTTCCGAAGCCTGCCTCTGCCACGGCCGGCGTGCCCCCTCCTCCGGGGCCTGCCGCCGGAGCCGTCCGCCACTGTCTGGTATGGCTTCCCGCATATAACTGCAGGTCTGCCTCACCCGCAGCCGACGGATTTCCGTATTGCCCCCCGGCACCGTGTAATAGTTCCCCAAGAAAGGCACAGCATAGCTGGTGCGGGTTTCCATGTCCATATGGGTGACTTGATACTGCGCTCCTCCATGCATATAGACTGCGCCCTCATGAATTTCCCGATACGCCTGCAGTTCATCCATCTCCGTAATCTGTTCCCCAGTGTCCCGGTTCATCAGCTTATAGCGCCCGTTATCTATATTGCGAAGGCTATAATCTCCCTCCGGGAACCCCTGCCCGCACCAGACAAAAAGACCTCCCTGACGGGTCAGTTCCCCCGCCTCCAGAAGCACGGGAATGGCCTCTCCCAGATCCGGAAATAGTTCCATGTCCTGCTGCCCCAAAGGAATCTCCGCAGCAGCAGCCCGGATATGAGCCAGCTGAATCAGAAGATTGTCCGGGTCAATGACGGCGCTCTCGCTGCTGCCCTCAAAGAGCCAGTCCGGGTTCACCGCAATGTACCGATCAAACGGCATCTCCCGCAGGATCAGATAATTGGTACAGCAACGGCCGCTTCTGCCCGCCCGGCCCGTCTGCTGCCAGAAAGAGGCCTTGGTGTCTGGATACCCCACCAGCACCGTGGCATCCAGCCGTCCGATGTCAATTCCCAGTTCCAGAGCGTTGGTGGCCACCAGCCCCAGCAGTTCCCCCTGATTCATCCGGGACTCGATCTCCCTGCGCTCCCTGGGGGTATACCCGCCCCTGTACCCGGCGATCCGATTGACCATCAGATCCTCCGGGCGAAGCGCCCGCATCTTCCGCCCCTCTCTCCCCGTCATCTGCCCTGTTATGTCCAATCCCTCCAGAAGATCCCTGGTCTCCTTCAGTACGATCTCCACATTTCTTCTGGAACTGGCAAAAGCGATAAAACTGGTTTCCTTCTCCATCAGTTCCGGCAGCAGATGGGCCGCCACCTGGGCAGCGGAAGCCTGTCCCAATTCCCTGCCGTATTGATCTTCTATTTTGGGAGGCTGCAGAAACACATACTTCCTCTCCGCTCTGGGAGCTCCGTCTCTCTCCACCTGCTCAAACGGCCCGCCGCATATCCCCCTGGCCAGTTCCAGCGGGTTGGCGATGGTGGCCGAGCTGCATAAAAAGCGGGGCCGGCTGTGATAATATCGGCACACCCGCCCAAGACGCCGCATCACATTAGCCAGATGGGAACCAAAGGCCCCTCTGTAGGTATGCAGCTCGTCGATCACCACATACTGCAGATTGGCAAACAACAGATCAAATCCATATTTGCTGTGGTTGGGCAAAAAGGAACTGTTGATCATCTCCGGGTTAGTCAGGATGATGTTGGCGCGGCGGCGAATCCGGCTGCGCTGGGCAGAGGTGGTATCCCCGTCGTAAACCCCTGCCGACACCCTGTCCTCCCCGAAATATTCCAGTGCGGGCCGCAGCGCCTTGTACTGGTCACTGGCCAAAGCCTTGGTGGGATAGATGAACAGGGCCCGGGCCCCGGGATTGCGCAGGATTTCCTGCAACACAGGCAGCAGAAAGCCCAGAGTCTTGCCGCTGGCCGTAGAAGTAGTGATCACCACATTCTCCCCCCGCAGCGCCAGTTCAAACATCTGCGCCTGATGGCTGTAAAGTCTTTCGATTCCCCTTGCTCTCAGATACTCCGCCAACTCCGGCAGCAGTGCAGCCGGGTATTCCTCATACTCAGCTGTTTTGGCCGGCATTCTGCGGCTGAATACAACCATTTTATCTATATCCATACATTCCTCCGATAAACAGGCCGCCGCGCATGGACCCACATTTCTTCCATTGTAGCACATATCCAGGGACTTGGAAACAAACTTGTGTACTGCCACGGCAAACGCATGAATGTCTCCCTTTCACTGAGTTTGCTTTTTTCGTTTTTTTACAAAAATAAAACTTCTTCCAGATGTTTTATCGGTCGCAATCCTATCACATATCGTTTCTTCTTCATCGACAACTTATGTCTCGATACTTCTGCCATTTTTAAGATACTCAAACACCATTTTCGAATGATATTCAGGTTTTGTGCAGCCTTTTTATCTATCGCTTTGTTTGCATCTTCACGGAATGTCACATCCAAATGCCAGTGCATGCTTTCTATGCTCCAGTGTCCCCTGATTGCCCGGCTTACCAGTTCTACATCTTCCTATAAGCTGCTGATAAAATATCTGTATTTGATGATTGTTTTTTCGCTTTTCTTTAAGTTCTTTCGTTCCATCATAATACTTTTCAGATGGTGTTAGTATATAAGTGTGGACAAGAAAAGTTGAATAACCTATACTATCAAGCGAAAGAACAAAGGATATGTTCAACATAGCAAAAAACCATAAATCTTATACTCCGAGCAACTGGTTTAAGCAGCTTTCTCCCATCAGGGTATCGGAGGAAGAAACGGTCATCCTCAAGGAGTATAAAGCCCTCCAGAAAGAAATCCAGCGCCTTAAGATTGAGAATGAAATAATAAAAAAGCGACCGCCATATTCACATGAGAACAATAACCGAGCAACAGAAGTTTGAGGAATTCGGTAGGAAGGTGAAACAGGCTTACGATGATTCAAGTAAAGGTATGGCGCTGTCAAGATCTGCCACACCCTTAATGACAATGGAACACCGTACAGCATAAAGCGTGTCCAAAGGCATATGGCGGAACAGGGGCTAAGGTCTGTCGTGGTAAAAAAAATATAACCACCATGCAAACCGCAGAACTGCCCCAGATGATAAAGAAAATATCCTGAAACATGATTTTGAGGCAAAACCATTAATCAAAAATGATGTACAGATATTACCTACATCCATGTGCTGAAAGAAGGCTGGACTTATCTGGCTTCCATGATAGACTTGTGCAGCCGCAAGATTATCGGATATGCCTATGGCACATCCATGACGGCAAAGCTAGCCATAGAAGCGGTAAAGAATGCCTACCTGAATGTAAAAGATACCCAGGAGATTATTTTTCACAGTGATCTGGGAAGCCAGTACACGAGTCAGGTATTTGAGAGGTATCGGGTCCGCCATGAGATACTCCATTCATTCAGCCGTAGAGGAAATCCCTATGACATTGCCTGCATAGAATCTTTCCATTCCGTAATGAAAAAGGAAGAGAGATCCGCACACATATCAAAATTCCAGAGAAGCTCGGCAGGCAATCTTTGAGTACATAGAAGGCTGGTATAACCGCCAAAGGATTCATAGTGCCATCGGCTATATGCCCCCATAGAAGGAGGAGATGAAAGAATTAAAAAAGTAACATAAACCTTCAACCTTTTGTGTCCAAAGTATTGACATAAGTCCATGTGTGGACGCATTTCAGTAAAACCAGCACCGAGACGATGAAGGACAAAATCAGGTGTATGCTCTGCTAGGAAGTCCGCCAGATGATGGCGCGGGAGTGGGCAATTATAATCAGGTCAGGAATCTGTTGCAGATTTCTGACCTATAGTACTTAAATTATTTTTTTAAATTATGTTGTTCCGTTTTCTTCTTTGTACTCATGGTTGATGGGGGGAAGAGCATCAATCTCTAACTGTTCTGCAAGTTGATTGAACAAAGCCGAAAAGTGTTCAACAAACTCATTTACTTTAGTTGGATATTCTTGGCACCAAAAAGCAAATAAGATATTTTGATCTCCAAGTGCAGTTTGGGTTTGATCAAACCAATTTTTAAAGTCGACAGTCGAATAATTCTCTGCATCTAACGGCCAATTATTAAAGCAAATGTCAAATGTGAAACTTGCGTTTCTCTGAGAAAAGTTTTGAAATCTCGAAAATGCAGCATGGTTTTTTAGGATAGTAAACATATCTTTTTCAATAACTAATGGCAGGAATAAGAAATTACCGGATGTGTTAATAATTTGTGCTTTCGATCTGTATTCTGGCTTTGTAGGAACATCACCATCAAGAACAATGATATTTCTGCAAAATTCAGGTATTTTCTTTTCTGCTAATTGAACATAATTTGACCATCCTAAATCTATATCTACAAAACTCATGAACAGTTCAAGGTTGATTTCCAAAGCATTAGATAATATATACTGCAAAAAAGAACTTGCTCTTTTGTCCTCACAGTAAACTCTACATCTATTTTCACTAATTGGAATTGTAAGATTAATATCGTTTAAAACTCTGTTCAATTCATCACTTGTAATGATATTTCTAGGCATAATTGTACGATTG
Source organism: Lachnospiraceae bacterium (assembly GCA_022797535.1). Lineage (GTDB taxonomy): Bacteria > Bacillota > Clostridia > Lachnospirales > Lachnospiraceae > Acetatifactor. The sequence goes on from JAAWKU010000063.1 coordinate 11,133, forward strand.
CCCTCCTCGTCATAATGCGGTTCTAAATATACTATAGAGCTATCGTATGCATATGTCGGGAGGTTTATACCCCTATTTTGCCTCTCTCTTCGTTGAAGTTTACTAACACTTTTCAATATTATAGGTGAATGAGTAGTGAAAATTATCTGAATTTTATAATCAATTGCTGCTTTCCACAGATATTCAACCAATTTTGACTGTGAAAAACCATATAGAGTTGCATCCAATTCATCTATAAGAAGAATCCCGCCCTTATAATCCTTTGGGTACTGCTCTTTTAATTTCTTGAAGGAGAGAACAGCCAATATAATTCGCATGATATTTCCTTCCCCTGCGGAATTTGTAAAAATATCATGCGTATCATCACTTACACCGGCAAATGTCCGTGATGAGGCACCCTTTTCTATTCCAACTGTAGGAGCCCCAGCAATCATCTGAATAGACAAAATGGTACGATAATTGATAATACAATATTCCAACTCTTCTGGCGTTAATGTCGCTTGCAATGATTGGGTTTTCCCTCCTTCGCCAATAGGGAAAAGCCTGCTCAAACTCAAAAAATAAACAGGGAGTTGGATATATCCCGCGCCTCTAGCCCTACTTTCAGCGTTCCAAAATCTTAAAGTTGGCGTTTGCCCAGCTTGCCTACGCGCTATACTTTCAACGGAATAGTGTGATCTCTCGTAAATATGGTTATTCAGAATTAACTTCCATCTGTGCTCTCCAATTTTGTCATGCTCAGGTGATATTTTAAATTTATCCTTAAATTGCGAGCGAAAATTATATCCGTCTATTGTTTTGCAACCATACATAGGATGTTCTTTTGATATAGTAAAAGGCTGTCCAATCATACCTAAGACAGTAGTTTTTTGTGTTGCATTGCGGCCAGAAATTGCAGTAATCCGGCGGCCCAAGTCAAAAGAAACATTTTCAAATGAGCGAAATTTTTCTATTTCTATGCTCTTAATAATCATATATTATCCCTACCGTTCTACTATCTCAGGTTAATTGTAATCTTATTGTCAGATAATTGTTTAGGTGTCGGACACCACTGCACATCTGAAAAAATAATTAATTCAGAGGCAGTTCCTTTATTGGCAGCACTATATGTAAGATCAAATTTTTGAATTGCAAAGCCACTGTATAAACTTTCTATTTCCGAAACGTCATCATACGTAATCATCCAAGGAGCAACTATTTCTTGCACTATAACATCTCGAATTCTTTGATGGTCATCATGACAAAAAAAGTTTTTATATAACTTTTGTCCCTTATTGTAATATGGGGGATCAAAATAAAAAAATGTGTTATTTCCCCAGTTATCTGCATAATTGCGTAGTAAACTGATGATATCTTTATTGTAAATTGTGATGTGTTTTTTTTGCTCTGCAATAGTGGCAATTTTAGAAATGATGTTTTCTTTATCGAAACGTACATCTAGTTTCCAATCACCTGATTGAGAATATCCACCTATAGGTCCAGCATTTAAAATACCTGACCGATTGGTGCGATTTAAAAACAGTGTAGCAAAAGCGAAATCTAACGAATACGCCGTTGATGTCAGATAAATAAATTTTTGTTTATGCCATTCCTCAATTGTAATAGGGGTGTCTAAAATTTTTTGAATAAGAGCCTTTGGTTCTTGTTTCACCGCCCGCCAAAACGAATAAATCGCTTTATCATAATCATTAATAACAATATTTTCAACAGTGCCGGACAATAATAAAGAAAGAGCTACACCAGCACCACCAGCAAACGGCTCGATATAAGTGCAATTAGGAATTCCTAGATTTTGAATTGCAATCCCAATAAAATTTGCTAAACGGTTTTTCCCGCCCGGATAGCGCAAAGGAGATGGATTTGGCATTGTACTCCCTCCCTTCAACAAAATTACCCAAAGTAATTATAGCAACTTTTTTATGACAATTCAAGATACCGGATAAATTTATAAATTCTATTTTTGTCTGTCCAAAAACTCAACATATGAATTTTTTGTACAAAGATTTAAAAGTCCTTAACAAGTCGTTTCAGGATAGACAACTCATTATTTTATTATATTTGCTTCACGACTTCTTATGATTCTGAAAGCTCTAATAAACTGACTGCTACACAAAAGAATTTTTTTCTTCGACCGTCATTATAGTTAGCAAGCAAGTAAGAATTTGCATTTTTTCTTTTTGTTCAAGATTATACTGTTCAATACCTACTCTCTGCCCTCTTTCCAAATCCGCTTTCTGACGTTTATGTGTAATAAAAGAGTCAAATTTATCAATACACTGATATTTTTCACAGGGATAATTTTTACATTCATAGCAAAATTCAATTTTTCCATGTTCAAGACTTCACTTAGCAATTTTGCATGATTGATTACCATTACCGCAACCACCACAATGCTTTTCTAAAAACATAGGATATAGCACACAATTCAATCCACAAAGGGAAAATAATTGTTTTTTTCGCTCAAATCCTTTCATAATATCAGTCCCTCATAAAATCCAATTTATATCCTTGATTATAAAATATTTACGGGATATCCACAATGCATATTTTAGGCTGATTTTTAACGGGTACACAATTCCGAAAAGGGAGTTGCAAAATAGATATGCTTAAAAATATGAGTAAAAAGTTGCGGAAACTCGCAATTTGCACAGGTTTCCACAACTTTTAGGGTGAACTGATTTATGAAATTGGCATATGAGTTGTATTTTGCAACGTACCCCTTCCACCGCTCTTTCAAAAGGTTTACATTTGTTCAATACGATAGATCAGCATTTCTCCAGAGCCTGAGCAATATCAGCAATCAAATCTTCCTTATCCTCCAGACCACAACTCATGCGCACCAGTTCGGCAGGCACTCCCGCCTCCTTCAACTGCTGGTCCGTCATCTGACGGTGAGTGCTGGAAGCCGGATTCAGGCAGCAGGTCCGGGCATCCGCCACATGGGTCTCGATCGCCGCCATCTTCAGATTCTTCATAAAGATGCCGGCCGCCTCCCGGCCCCCCTTGAGGCCGAAGGAAACCACGCCGCAACTGCCCTTGGGCAGATACTTCTGCGCCAGTTCATGATACTTGTCTCCGGGCAGACCACAGTAATTCACATAGGCCACCTTGGGATGAGACGCCAGGAACTCCGCCACAGCCTGGCCATTTTCACAGTGACGCTGCATCCGCACGTGCAGACTCTCCAGCCCCAGATTCAGAATAAAGGCGTGCTGAGGACTCTGAATGGATCCCAGATCCCTCATCAGTTGGGCAGTACATTTGGTGATGAAGGCCCCCTCCCGGCCGAACTTTTCCGCATAGGTGATACCGTGATAACTCTCGTCAGGGGTGCACAGACCGGGGAACTTGTCCCCATGGGCCATCCAGTCAAACTTACCGCTGTCTACGATACAGCCGCCCACTGCCGCTCCATGGCCGTCCATGTACTTGGTGGTGGAATGGGTTACAATATCCGCCCCCCACTCAAAAGGACGGCAGTTAACAGGCGTGGCAAAAGTATTGTCTACTATAAGAGGCACTCCATGACCATGGGCGCAGCGTGCAAATTTCTCAATGTCAAGCACAGTAAGGGCCGGGTTGGCGATGGTTTCGCCGAACATAGCTTTGGTATTGGGCTGAAAAGCGGCGTTCAACTCCTCCTCGGAGGCATCCGGATCCACAAAAGTGGTTTCAATGCCCATCCTCTTCATGGTGACGGAAATCAGGTTGTAAGAACCGCCATAAATGCTGCTGGATGCCACGATATGATCCCCCACGCCGCAGATATTAAACAGGGCGTAGAAATTGGCCGCCTGGCCGCTGCTGGTCAGCATGGCCGCCGTACCGCCTTCCATCTGGCAGATTTTGGCCGCCACATAATCGTTGGTGGGGTTCTGCAGACGGGTGTAGAAATAACCGCTGGCCTCCAGATCAAATAGTCTGCCCATATCCTCACTGGTATCGTATTTGAAAGTGGTGCTCTGCACAATGGGAATCTGTCTCGGTTCCCCGTTGCCTGGGGTGTAACCCCCCTGCACGCATATGCTGTTCATGTTCATGGGTATCTCCTCCTTGGTTGTAATAAGTTAAATGTAGAACATTTTATACATTGTAACACATGACCCGGCCAAAAACCATTCTTACTTTACAATACCATTGGCCAGCAACGCTTCCTTCCACACCTTGTAGGATTTGGTTTTCAGGTGCAGACCGTCCCGGGCCTGACTGTCTCTGAGGTTGCCCGCATCGTCCATGTAGAAGGCGTTCAGGTCCAGATAAAAAATGTGTTCCCCGTCCGCCAGTTCCGCCAGACCCGCGTTGCGTTCCCGGATCTCATCGTTGTTAAAGGTGGGATGGGCTGCGGTATAAGAGGAAGTCACTGCCAGAATGGACTGGATCACAATCCCGGCGTTGGGCTGCTTTTCCTGTACCCGGCTTACCAGAGAGCCATAGGCGGACAGGAAACTCTTACGCTTTGATCCCATGTCGTTGATCCCCAGCATGATATACACCGCGTCATACTGTCTTGCGTCCAGAAGGGCGTCCAGCGTTACCCCGCCCATGTCCCTGCTCAGGGCTTCCCCCACCCCCATGCCGGTAATGCAAAAATAGGTTGCGTTCTTCAGGTTCCCGTACATGGAAAGACCCACAGTGAGAGAGTCTCCGATAAACAGCACATTATCATAATAACTCTTGTCCACCGCCGCAAAGCTGCCCACAGACTGGGTGATATCCAGTTTCACCGGTTCCTCCGCCAGATAGTCGTTGGAGGCATATCCCACATTGCCGTAATAGTCAATACGATACCAGCCCGTCTCATTGCATCTGCCCGTAACTTTGACTTTCTGGTTCCGATAGAGACCGCCTATCTTCTCCCCCTCCGTGGAGGGCTGGTTCCGCACCCGCAGGGAAGTCTGGGAGTACAGGGTCAGTTCCAGATCCGTATAGGTATACAAAATCTCTTCCTCAATGGGAACGCTGCTTTCCTCCGCCCATTCTATATCCTCCTCCGGCCAGAGAGCCACCGGCCCCTCCTGCAGTACATCCTCTCCAGGCAGAGCTTCCTCGATCCCGATTTTCTTGGGGGTAAACACCGTGCCGCCGTCGTCCGCCGCCCCTGCGGGGGACTGAAAAAGCCAGACGCACAAAGCGATCATCAGCACAATCGTGGCGGTGGCCAGGACACAGGTTGTCACTCCCAGAATCTGCCTGCTCACACGCCAGTTCTTTATTACTGCTTTCTTCGCCATCCTCTTCCTCTCATCCAATATGACATATAGCCAAAATGACTTTTGCGAACATTATACTCCCTAAATTCCCCAATCGCAACAAGGACTTGCATATAATGACCGCAGAATACGACGGCAATCAGCCTGTATCTATATAAGTTCACCCTCCTCTTTCTGTTTCTATATCCAGGTAATTGCGAAACTACTATTTCTGGTACCGAATTGTGCAGATTGTATATTCCATAAGCAGGCCCTCTCTCATCGTCGGTACTTAGATGCCGTATTTTGGCATCTTATGTACCGCTCAGATGAGAACGGAGCAAAAGCGTGCCTGCGTTGGAAGATACAATTTGCACAATGACACTTACATAGTTACTGCGTTTCGCAACTACCCATTTCTATATCACATCGTAAACCATTTACAGGGAATTGTAAGAAAATAATCTTTATTTTCTTTAAAGCCAATTTTTTCATAAAAACCTTTTGCCTTATCTGTTTGTACCAGCCATTCTGAAGATTCGCAGGCACTCCTGCATCTTCGCACCAGTTCCCTTCCAATCCCCATTTTTTGATATTCCGGTAGGACTGCTAAATCATAAATAACAGAACGAAAATGCAAATCACTTAAAACCCTTACACATCCCACTAATTTTCCCTCGATCCATGCGGAAAAAACAAATGTTGAGTTAATAAATCCAATATTAAACCGATCAATTATCTCTCGGGGGGCATCCTCTGCGGCCCAGTTTACTGCAAGAAATAACTGATATAACTCATCACAGGGTAAATCTTTCCGGGTTCTATATTCCACATTCATAATATATACGTCTCCTCCAAATTCTGATTTTGCAACGGCGTTCTCTTTCTATATGCGCACCAACTCCCGGCAGCGATTCAGTGCCGCGTACAGTTCCTGGCGGCGGGGCATGGCCAGATTTCCGGGCAGGCTCTCCCTCCCCGGACAGAAGGCTGCAAAACCGTTTTTCTCCACTTCTTCGTACAGGGCTTCCACGGCCTGCTGCAGGGTTTTCCGTCCGTCAAAACAGCGGCATTTCATATGCCTGATCATATGGGACAGGGCTGTAAGCTGTTCACTGTCCGCCAGCTGTTCCACATAACGCATGTCCACGGTTTCCCTGTTAATGGAGAAACCATCCAGTCCCATGGTTTTCATCTTGATCCGTTCATCTCTGGCAAAGGCCTGATCTGCCCTGACCACCCGATGGAAGTCCGGCTTTTCCGCCGCCGGGGCGCTTCCCAGAGTATAAGGGAACTGTTCCGCCTCCTTTTTCGCCAGCGCCGTGATCTCCATGGGACGATACTTATTCATCTGCAGGATGCAGTCTGCTTTATGGAAGTAGGAGCCACAGCTTCCCGCCACCAGCACGGTGGAAATCCCGTAACTCTCATAGAGCTCCCGCACCCGGTCAATAAAGGGAATGATCGGTTCCATATCTCGACTGACCACCCGCTGCATCAGTTCGTCCCGAATCATGAAATTGGTGGCGCTGGTGTCCTCGTCGATAAGGAAGGCCCCGGCTCCCATCTCCACGGCCTCCACTGTGGCCGCCGCCTGGGAAGTACTGCCGCTGGCGTCCTCTGTGTAAAAATGCCCGGTATCCTTGCCCCCGGGAAGATTACGGATGAACATGGAGATGTCCACCTGCTGGATGCTCCTGCCATCCTCCGCCCGCAATTTCATGGCGCTGTTATCAGTGATCACATACTCCCTGCCGTCCCCGGCAATGTGGTCATAGACCCCCTTTTCCAATGCCTCCAGCAAAGTAGATTTGCCATGGTAGCCTCCTCCCACGATCAGCGTCACCCCCTTCTGGATGCCCATCCCCTGAAGGGTTCCCCTGTGGGGCAGTTCCAAAGTCACGGCCATCTCCCGGGGACTGGTAAAGGTCACCGCGTCTTTCATAGGCTGGGAGGACACCCCGGATTTGCGGGGCAGAACGGCTCCGTCCGCTACAAAGGCCACCAAATCCCTCTCCTTTAACTGCTGCCGGATATAAAGCTGGTCGTCCGCCAGATACAGCACCTTCTCCAGGCTGTCTTTGGGGCAGGATGTCGCCAGCAGGGTCTGCCTTACGCACACCGGCAGGAAATCAAACAGGATTTTAACCAATTCCCCTGCGTTAATGGTGCGCCCGTTGGCCGGAAAACCGATCTCCATGCGGATTGTCACCTGGCCGTCCGAAGGATTCACCGTGCAGGCGCTCCGCTCCAGGATTTCCTGCCCCGGCTGGCTGATGCCCAGCAGGCCGCTTTTGCCAGATCCTTTGGCCTTGAAAGAGTACTCCCTGATTTTGGCCGCCATGCGGCGAAGCAGATAATCCTGAAAGGCGATCCATCTGTGCCTCTCCCCGTAACAGCCCTTGTCAAAGCCTGCCACCTTCCCAGGCACCACCAAGCTCACCTTGGAAGGGGCCGCAAAAGGGTCTCCCTGCACATGGTCAATGGACAACACATACTGCTGAAACTGGTACTGCCCCCGGGTGTCCTTATAGGCCGGATAGCTTTTATGGTCTATTTGTCTGAGTAATGTCTGCAATTCTGCTGCTGATTTCATTTTTTCCTCCTATTTATTGTTCCGCATATTCCCTGCCGCCGCACAAGGCCCATCATGAAATTCGGCCGCTTCCGCAGTCATATTTCAAGCAGCGCTCCCTCCGGGCATTTGCTGTTCACAGTTTCGCTTTTCCCCTACCAGTCGATTACCTCAAAAAATTCATTAATGTTTGAGCCATTCTCATTTTCATGTTCCCAAAAGACTTCCGTATCGGATATTTTGATTTCAAAGCCCGATTTATTGATCTGGTAGTGGTTTACCACAATTTTTTTCTTCAGTCTGGATAACATGCATACAAAAGAATTACCTTTTGTATTGAGGAAATCATACACATCCCCCTTGGCCTTAAATTTCTCCATATCTCCCAGGCCCAGCGTCTGTTCGATGTATTTCCTAACATCCTGTCCATGATACGCTTCTATATGTAGACATGCGACATACTCAAAATCGGGATTATCCAATATCAGGAAATGAGGAATCTTTTTTTGATTGTTCTGCAATTTACAATACGCAATCAGTTCCTTCAATTTGGGCAGTTCTCCCGGATGCTTCCTGGCCCTGTCAAAATCAATGATGATAAATTTGGCCAGGCAGTTGTTGCCCGCTTCCTTTTTGATACATTCCAGAAAGCCGGCATATCCGCCCCCCTGCATATTCACCGGCTTAAGCGCCAGTTCCACCCCTTGTCTGAGCCGCATTGCATTGATATAATTGTACTCCGTATCCCCCTCGCAGAATACGACATACTTTTTTCGAAGTTCTCTCCTTGGCCTACTCAAACGCGGTTCCTCCCAAAATCCCCTTCATGTAAAATTCATATATCTTTGTCGTCTCATACCTTATATCCGGGAAGTCGGCCAACGAGTACAGTTCCGAATTCAGGCTGTCTCTGTCCTTCGTCACAAAGTAGATCTGTTCCTTCATGTAAT